>CAMVHF010000014.1 GCA_947167235.1 uncultured Alphaproteobacteria bacterium | reverse complement strand
ACCGCAATTACCCGAGGTTATCGGCGAACAGGTTGCACCGCCGTCTGTCGGATAATATAAATTTTCACACTTATTGCAGCTGCCATCCGGATTATATCCGTCGACGGCACAGTGTGCAATAGTACCATTTGTACATGTTCGATATGTCGAACTTGAACCGCCGCCCGGTAGCGGACACCAGTTTGGTGTTTGCCATGATTCGCAATCTGTTGTTTTGGTGTAACCGATTTTTGTACAGTAATTACCCTCATCATAGCACTGATAATCCGTGTACAGATAATAGTTGGTTGAACATTCCTGACACTTATTTTCACTTCCGCCGCTGATTGCGCAGTTTGGAATTATAGTACATACACCCGAAACGTTAGGATAATATGTTGAATTACATTGTGTACATACGTTTACCAAACCGCCGCTGGCTGCGCAGTTATCGATGTGGGTACATACACCTGCCCCGTTAGGATAATATGCTGATGTACATTGTGTACATACATTTTCATAACCGGCACTTGCCGTACAATTATTTATCTTAGTACATTGATTACCATTCGGATAGTAGCTTGAATTACACTGATTACATTGGTCTATCTTACCGCCGCTTCCTTGACAGGTATCATACGATGTAATTGGTGAGCAAGTTGCGTTTCCATCTGTCGGATAGTACTTGCTGTTACAGGTATCGCACTTATTTTCATTATCAATATAAATCGAACAGTGCTCGACATCTTGATGTGTACAAATACCCGAAGTATTCGGATAGTAACCGGTATTACATGTTGTACATTTATTCTCTACACCATTACTTTCACCGCAATTACCCGAGGTTATCGGCGAACAGGTTGCACCGCCGTCTGTCGGATAAAACAGGCTGTCGCATTTACTGCAGCTACCGTCCCCATTGTATATATCACAGTGTTCAATTGCTCCGTTTGAGCAGGTTCTATATGTTGAACTCTGACCGGCCTCCGGTAACGGGCAGAACGATGGTGTTTGCCATGCTTCACATGATGTCTTATCATAACCTGTCTTTGAGCAGTAAGTTTGTTCATTATAGCACTGATGATCCGTATACAAATAGTATGAACCCGAACATGTTATACACTTATTTTCATAACCGTCGCTGTTAGCACAATTCGGAATTTGCGTACAAAAACCGCCATTCAGATAGTATGTCGAATTACATTGCGTACAAGCATTATTTTCGCCGTCACTGTTTTGGCAGTTAGTTGGTGTAATCGGCGAACATACCGCACCACCGTTGGTCGGATAATACTTATTTTCGCAAGTCTGACAGCTGCCATCCGGTTTTGTAACCACACAATGGTCTATTGTCGTATTTGAACATTTACGATAGGTCGAACTGCTGGAACCACCCGGTAACTGACACCAGTTTGTTGTCTGCCATGCTTCACACGCCGTACTTTTATCATATCCGGAATGCGTGCAGTAATCCTGTTCATTATAACATTGACCGTCCGAATACAAATAGAAACCGGCCGAGCATGTATAACAGGAGTTTTCTGTACCGCTGCTTTCCGCACAGTGCGGAATGATTGTGCATACACCGTTTTCCGGATAGTATTTTGAAGCACACTTATTACAGTAATTACTGGTCCCGTTACTTTCGACACAATTCGGAATCAATGTGCATACACCGTTTTCCGGATAGTATTTTGAAGTACATTTATTACAGAAATTGCTGGCACCGCTGCTTTCCGTACAATTCGGGATTAATTTGCACAGAGAACCGTCTGGATAATATGTTGAATTACACATCGTACAAGCATTGGTTTCGCCGTCGCTGTTTTGACATTGGTTAAAGGCATCAATCGGCGCACAGGCTGCTCCGCCATTAATCGGATAATATAAATTTTCACAAGTTTTACAACTGCCGTCCGGATTATAACCGGTATTCTTACAATGTTCGATTGTACCGTTTGTACATGACCGATACGTCGAACTTGAGCCGCTGCCCGGTAACGGACACCAGTTTGTCGTTTGCCATGATGCACAACTGTCGGTCTTAGTATATCCTTGACGAGCACAGTAGTCTTGTTCATTATAACATTGACCGTCATCACTGGCTAAATAGAAATTACTCATACAGGTGTTACATCTGTTTTCAGTACCGCCGCTGGCCGCACAATTCGGAATCAATGTGCACACGCCGTTATCCGGATAGTATTTTGAATTACATTGTGTACATGTGTTTACCCAACCTTCACTAGCTGCACAGTTATCGATGTGTGTACATACACCATCAACCGGATAATATCCCGAATTACACCTAGTACAGTAATTGGCCGTTCCGGAGCTGCTTTCGCAATTCGGAACCGGTGAACACAGGTTACCGTTTGGATAATATGGTGACTCACATTCCGTACAAGCATCTACGGTACCGCTACTTTCATTACATAAATTATATGAAGTAATCGGTTCACAACTCTGACCGCCGTTGGCCGGATAATATTTTGTTTCACACTTCGTACAAGTATTTTCATTGTTTTTGTAAGTTAAACACCCCTCAATGGATTGGTGCTGACAAACACCGTTTTCATCAGGATAAAACCCTGTATTACAGGTTATACATTTACCGCTGTCTTGATCGGCTGTTGTACAGTTATCCGGTCCTTTTTTACAACTCCAGTAATTTCTGTTGTCCGAGCCGTCCGGTAACAGACAGAAATCCTTAATCATCGGTTGGGTACAGCTCGGCTTACCTTTACCTCTGACTTCGGTACAGAAAGTATCGTTATTATAGCACTTACCACCGTCCAAAATCGGATATTCAGGCAAACATTCGATACACTGGCCGTCATTATTATATTTATCGCAACCGGTAATTTGCTTTACGCAAGTTGTCCGATCTTCAGAAGTCGTATAAGAAGCTATACACTGATCGCATGTATGACCATCGGCATTATGAATTTCACAATGTTCGATTGTCGGCACACATTTTTTATTATCTTGGGTTAAAGAGTAACCGGTCTTACATTCCCGACATGTACCGTCACTATTAAGAATATCACAGTTTTCTATACCGATAACGCAGGCTCTTCCATCAGTGCTCGGAACATAACCGTTGATACAAGACATACAAGTACCGTCCGTTGCATAGCTTACGCAGTTATCGATTGGTAATACGCAGGCATCATCATTCACACTCAAAACATATCCAGATTCACACTCCGAACATTCGGTTACATCTGAATATCTTACACAGTGATCAATGTGGCCTGGCAGACATCTGCCATCATCCAAATAATATCCGTCTTCACAAGAAGTACATTCATCTTCATCTACGGCAAAACTCGTACAATGATCAATATTTGTACGTTCCATACAATCGCCTTCATCTAAATAATAAGCCGGCTGACAAACACGACATTCATCTTTATTAACGACAAACTTTGCACAGTTTTCCGGCGTATTTTTAGTATTAACTTCACATTTATGATACGAAGCATCCTCTGCGCAGGTGGTCGATATATGATATCCCGGATCACAATCACTTTGAGTATATCCGGAACACGTTTTTTTGCCTCCGCCGCCACCGCCGCCGGAAGCCAAGGCGATACCGCCACCGACAGCCAGTGCCGCGATGACATAACCGGCTTTCGGGGTCAACAGTGTTGCCCAACTGGACTTAGGACGCATAGCTTCCAGAGCATCCATACATCTCGGGTTTGGATTAACGCCCGCATCCAGCAAATTATTATAAGCTTCTTCATCATGATTACGAACGGCAATACATAAAGCTGTATCACCGTATCTGTTGACGACTTCTAAATCCCTCTTGCTCAGAGTATCCAATTTGTAAGAGTTGCCACCGCGCGCCAAGTTATAAATTGTACTGGCCGAATACGGATATGACATTCCTTGGATTGTCGCGGCATAGCTGACTGCCGGCTGAACTATAAAGGAAATTACGGTCATTAAACTCAAAAGTAAACGTTTCATAATGAATGCCCTCATATATTATATAGTGTAGCGGGTACACTAATCCCATTTATACATTTTTGGTTTATTATTGACACACAAAAGTTATTAAAACGTTAAGAGTTAAATTTTTACTTGAAGCGAATCGTAATTTTTTTAAACGATTCATATAATTACAATTATCCGAACGGTTATATTGAATTATGCGCAAACTTTCATACTTAGCTGATGTAAAGATATCAACAACTTTTAAATAAGGAGAATAAAACATGACATATGGAGTTCGTTATCCGACATTAGCATTTATTACCGGTGGCGCCGGACAGTCTAACGAGGGCATTCCGCCGCAGCCGTTCGAAACTTTTTGCTATGATTCGGCATTAATGCAGGCCAAAATCGAAAACTTTAATGTTATCCCCTACACTTCGGTTTTACCTAAAGAGATCTACGGCAATATTGTACCGGTTAACCGCGTGGCCGATCAATTTAAGCATGGTTCGGTCTTAGAAGTGATTATGGCCGGTAACGGCGCTAATCGTGATGAACATAAAGCCATTGCCACCGGTGTCGGCATTTGTTGGGCCAAAGATTCCAACGGCGAGCTGATCGGCGGTTGGGCAGCCGAATATGTTGAGTACTTTGATACCCATATCGATGATGATATCGCCCGCGGCCATGCCGAAATGTGGCTCAATAAATCGCTGCAGCACGAACTGGATATCCGCGGTGTTGAAAAACACAGTGATTTCCAATTGTGGCACAACTACCTGAATATTACCGAACAATTCGGCTATTGCTTAACCTGTTTGGGCTTTTTGAATTTTGAAACTGCTGAACCTGTAAAGGCATAAACACACTTATTTATATATAGGCGGCGTACAACAAAACGCCGCTGTTTTTGCTGAAAGGATAAAAAAATGTCTGATAAAAACAAGACAAACACGGCAAAACCGGCGTCAGGTCTTAATGTTTGGGCGATGGCAGCGATTGTTGTCAGTTCAATGATCGGCGGCGGCATTTACAGCTTGCCGCAAAATATGGCGGCCGGTGCTTCGGTCGGCGCGGTTTTACTGGCATGGCTGATTACCGGTATCGGCGTTTATTTTATCGCCAATACCTTTCGAGTTTTATCGGTTGCCAAACCGGATTTAACCGCCGGTATTTATATGTACAGTCGTGCCGGTTTCGGTCCGTATGTCGGATTTACCATCGGCTGGTCGTATTGGCTGTGTCAAATTTGCGGCAACGTCGGCTATGCCGTGATTACCATGGACGCACTCAATTACTTTTTCCCGCCGTATTTTGCCGGCGGCAATAATTTAGCCTCGATTATCGGAGGTTCATTGTTAATATGGGGCTTTAACTGGTTGGTTTTACGCGGCATTAAACAAGCCACGGCGATAAACTTTTTCGGTACCATTGCTAAAATCGTGCCGCTTATCTTATTTATATTAATCACCGCCGTAATATTTCATTTTGATAAATTTGATACGGATTTCTGGGGCGACAACCCGACAACCGCGGCTAAGCTCGGCGATTTATCGGCGCAAATTAAAAGCACGATGCTTGTCACATTGTGGTCATTTATCGGTATTGAGGGCGCGGTTGTGATGTCTAAAACCGTCGGCATAGCAACATTTTTAGGCTTTTCCGGTTGCTTGTTGATTTATATTCTGCTGTCGGTACTGCCTTACGGCTTGATGAGCCAAGAACAAATCGCCGCGGTTGCCAATCCGTCCACAGCCGGAATTTTGGAACAACTTGTCGGCAAATGGGGCGCATGGCTGATGAACATCGGTTTATTAATTTCGGTATTGACAAGCTGGCTTGCTTGGACCATGGTAACGGCGCAAATCCCGCAAGCGGCCGCCGAAAACGGCACATTTCCGCAAATATTTGCGCGTGAAAACGAGCATCAATCGCCTTGCGTTTCGCTTTGGGTAACCAGTGCCTTGATGCAGGTGTTTATGTTGATGGTCTACTTTTCGAACAATGCATGGAACACCATGCTGAGTATTACCGGTGTTATGGTTTTGCCGGCATATTTGTCGAGCTGTGCGTATTTGTGGAAGATCTGCGAAGACCACGAGTATCCGGCAAATTTATACATCAAACGCGGACACGCCTTATTTTCAGGCATTATGGGCGCGCTTTATTCGGTATGGTTAATTTATGCCGCCGGTTTGCAATATCTATTGTTGGCCGTAATGTTTATGGCTCTCGGCATACCGGTATATATGTGGGCCTGCCGCGAAAACAATCCGGATAAGCCGGCGTTTACGACGGGCGAGATGATTATTGCCGGATTTATGCTGATTTTGGCTATATTTGCCGTTTATGCCATGACTCGCGGCATTATACATGTCTGATTTTAAAATCCGAAGAGCCGTTGCCCTGCTTACGCAGTAACAACGGCTCTTCATATAGTTAGTTAATGATCTCATAACTGCTCAGCGTAACGAACTTAGCATCCGTCTCGCTGAATGAAACCTTAACTTTTTTGGCATTCCACAAGATGTCAGACATCTCGGGAGTTAAAGAAGCCACAAATACTTTGTCGCTATAACCGTCGAAACGGAAATAGAAAACATCGTTGATGTTAGACTTCTCTAACACTATGACTTCAATCTCCTGCAGAGTCTGCTTCTCAGCGAACTTCACTGACTTGCCGCTCTCATTCTTATAGTAAGACGAGAGATAGTTGGCACGAGCCTCCTCTAAGGTCTTTCCATAGCCCCAAACCGACTTATCGGTGGTGCTGCAGAAGCCGTAATACTTCACCATATAGTCATTGGTTGATACATAAGTGGAGAAATATGTAGGCAGACCTTCGATGTTGTAAAAAATCGGCTCTGTCAGTGACAGCACACCGGATTTCATCTCGAGGTTCAAATCTGTATTAGCCTCAAGAACTCTGGTAGCCTCAGCCTCGCTGATACCATTGCGACGATAGTAAGTTGCCTTACCTGTTCTGGTATCAATAAGCATATAGCCCTGAGTTCCTACGGCATCAGTCTGGGCACGTACACCAACATAGTAATAGCATCCGCTTGGCGTCTGAACGACATCCATACCCTCACAAGCCTGAGTCAGACCGGATTTTTCAGTCCAGTGGAAGTAACCATAGATGTAGTCACCCCACCAGTTGATGCGATCATAAATCACATCGGACGGCTGAATCATGTTGATAAAGGCAGGTGCGTTCTCTGGTGTGTACTGCTTAATGTCGCCACTTTGCAGATCGACAACAGCAACACCTGTTACCACGGGAGTACCCATACCGATGGAGTTTTCCATGGTTGTCACAGGAGCAAAAGGCAAGCCCTGCTCATTGATTTCCATGTCAAAATCCGCCAGAATGGTTCCTGCATAACCATTGAAACGCATGTGGCGCTCGAGATTGTGGCTAAAGTAAGCACCATTTGTATAGGCGATCTTCAGTTCTTTGCCGTCAACAGCAGTCACCACATACACTTTGTCAGCATCAGATGCATCAGCAATCACATAGGCAGGAGAATACTTCTGCTTGCTCCACGTCCAGAAACTGCGATGCTCTAACACACCTACATAGATAATATGGTCATCATACTTAATTCTGACCTTCTTACCATTTGCAAGCGTTGCCTCGAAGTCACATGTTGCGCTTTGCTTTGTCAAGCTTCCAATTTCATAAGTGTTTTTCAAATCACCCATCTGAACCATAATGGCCTTACGAGCGACTTCCTCAGACACAGTACAGAGATTCTTGACATCGGTGGCTGCGACAATGCTATCGGTTGTCTCAATGGTTACCTCTGTCGGATCCAGCATTTCCTGCTTCGAGCTGGTATGCCAAAAATCCCACTGATAAATAAGCAGACCGAGACCGAGAACAACCGCACCAATCAGCGTTCCGAAGAACGTTAGACCGATGATGCTGTTGTCAAGATCAAGAGGTGTTTCACCCTCTGAAGATCTCAGCGAAGCGCCGAATGCGCATGCAAATGCGAACAAACCAGCCTCTACATAGATTGGCCAACAGTCAATAGAAAATGTTGGCAATATTAGGTAGTTTATACCATGAAAGAAACCACCTATCACCAGACCGGCGATAATGATTCCAATCATGCTTCCAGTGGTTTCAGGTTTCTTGATAACGCAGTTGAATACCACATACAAAACTACCAGCACTACAGAAAAAATGAAATAAGTCATAGTTTTAAAACTTTAGAACAACGCATTGTTCAAGGATTCCAAGCCTTTTAATTATTTATTAATATTATCCAAAATTCTTACGTAATTGCTTAAATGTTATCATCATTTTTGACAAAAAGCAAGTATATTCTTAAAAATCAATTAAAAATGATTATAAACAAAGTGAAAATTTTACCTCGTACGCCTGCATTGTTATTCTCAAACATACTTTTTTATTATGTCATTCTTGACCGATAGGTCGAGAACCCCGGTCATAAAATGTCATTCTTGACCGGCGAAGCCGTGTCGAGAATCCCTCGCAATCGGCAACGTTTCCTAACCGATAGAGATCCTCGGACTAACGTCCAAGGATGACAATATTGTGATTCGGCCGAGATCCTCGCCTGCGCTTCGCTCGGCAAGGATGACGGAACGAGTAAAAAACTGTGCAAGAGTGATATGATTTGATTATTGTCACCCCTCAGTGATACAATCGCCGTCAAGAGGCTCAAGAGGTTGTACCTTCACTGTCACCCCTCGTTTTCGCAGAAAACGTCAAGGGGTCTCGAGAGCCCATGCGAAATATCCCTAAATCACTTGATAATACCAGTTCATCAAACAGCGACAAAAAGAAAGTTATTTTTCTGTTTCCGGTAATTTCAAAAATTGCACCGGAACATCAGTTGCCATTATTTAACATATTTTAACCCATATTATATAAAATAAATTGAGAGGTGTTAAATGAAAAAATTTGTTCTGGTTTTGGGGTTATTTGCGGTATTTATAGGTTTAAGTGTAATATTTTTCGCATATAATAAACCCAGAATTACTCTGCCAAAGCCTGTAGAACAAGGATTCAAAAACCCTTTATTCTACAGACCGATGTACGGATATTCAAAACTTTGGTATTCGTTTATTTCTAATACAGTTATAACTCCGTACAGCATTACCGATTTTCAAGAATGGACAGACGAAAACAATGAACCATATTCTTTAGCCGAAACATTTTTATGTGACATAATCGAGAACGAAAATGACCACGTCAAATTTGATTGCTATGCTTGTCATATTATGTTTTATTCTGACCATTCGTGTCATCATGAAATTATTTCATATCATATAGAAGAATACGATGAAAAAGAGCAATGGTATTGGATTGAAGAGAAAAATACACAATATATTAAGAAATACGGTGTGTATGAAACATCTTCGTCTACAAAAGTAATTCCGTATCCGTAACTATTTTGTTTTTAATATCCTGCCTTTTATATCATCATTCCTTTCTTTACTTATAATTATTCTCCCGGATTCTTTGGCCATTCCTGAGATATCATTTGCATTATATGCCTTCTTAAATTTCCCGAAACTTCTGATATTTCCTGTATTATATTGAATATCGAAAGCAACATCTTGTGCGACCTCCGGTGCATTATCTCAAAAATCAAACGGGAAAATAGAAATTCAGTTGAAATTGGCGCAACCCCTTAGGAGTCAACAATAAAAGTATATTTTTTAATCAACAACATCTATACATTCATGTCGCAGTTCATTTAGATATTGAAGAATTATCCCTTTTAACGTGGTATATATTGCCCCTTCAGCTTCCAATACATAAGTTTCCGCAAGTTTATTATCTGTTGCCCAATCACTTCCTTGCACAAGATTATAATTAAGGTCTCTGATTGCTTTAATATACGTATCAAAAATTTCTTTTGATTGAAGATTTTTCTTTGTATAATACTTATCAAATATCGTATATGCGACCGTTTTGAGACAATTCTCAGCATTTGTGTATGCCTTTAACATTTCATCTGTATTATAGTTCTCGCCATAATCAATTTTGCAATTATTTAATTGTTGCTCCAATTGATTTAAATCTTCATTATTTTCTGATAAACAAGGCACATCATTAGCAAAAGCATTAAGTGTGCTCAGTGCTGACATCAACATTATAATCAGAAGTTTTTTCATATGCTGTTCTCCTATTTTCCATTGTAGTATTGAGGATATTTCTTTCGTATATAGTAGTCAACCTTAGATTTATATAAATTTTCAAAAATTTTAGGGTTACTATAATAAGTAGAGGCACGATTATACCATCCTCGCAAATTATTGATATTTTTTTCAGGATGTTTATCTACACTATAGAAATATCTATCCATACGTTTTTGGGTTAAGATATCATTCATTTCGGTTGTTTCATTTTCTGATAATGAATTAACTGATTTAGCTAAAGAGGCCGAAATTATAGAATTATAAGGAAATTTAACATTTTTATATTCATTTATAGCCGATGCTAAATCAAAACCGGCTGCTGTTCCCTGATTCATTTCTTCATCAAATACATTTCGGGCAATTCTAATATTTGTAATTTGATTGATTCCATACCTCATATAATACATTTCATACAATATCTGCTTAGATTGTTCTGGGGTTAACTGTTTTACATCTTTAGGAAAATTGATTCCTTTCTTAAGAGGATGTTTCCATGAATTATATTCATCTAATGAAGACTGTGTAATACCATAATTTGTTTTACCTCCTAAATCATTTTTACGGTCAGAAAAACCTCCTTCATGTTTATCTGTTCCTTTATAAAGAACATTTCCTTTTGTATCTATTTTCGAGTAATATATTTCATCGAAAAGTTGTTTACTGTTTTGTTCTTTATTCTCTCCATTTTTAACAAACTGTATCGGCACATCGGTTGTCATATTTCCGAGTTCTGTTGTATAGCTATTTGTGCTGTTAAGTTGTGGCAGATTTTGTTGTAGATTTGGAGAATGTTCCAAAATATATTGTTGCAACATTTGTTCAAGTGTTGCATTTTCCGGTAAAGGTTTTCTGGCTGGCACAGGAACAATTTTATTTGCTGTCGTTTGTTGTTCAGCTATTTTCGGTTTGCGTGCCGGAATTGGAACAAGCGGAACACTATGCTCTTGATTATCGGATTTTTCTGTTTCCGGTAATTTCAAAAATTGCACCGGAACATCAGTTGTCATATTACCTTGTTCTGTCGTATAACTTCCTTCGGGTAATTTCTTATCTGTACCGACTTTTTCCGGTAAAATTCCGCTGACATCAACTATCATCGGTTTATCTCTATATCTTTCCGGTTTATATGGTTCAGCCCAGCACCGACAATTATAATCCTCTCCCGGATTCCCGCCATCAGGCGGAACATGCCTATTAAAAATTTTCCCTTCTCGCTCGGCATGTGTCCCACGCACTTTATCGTCTTTTTTTGTGCGCCAAATATAATAATCTTGCGGATTTTCATCCATATCATTCGCCAAAATATCGCTTAATCGCGGATTTGGCGAATTTTCACTTTCCACATCTATTTGTCTGCGCGCATCATCATCCTTATCATACCTCGGATCAACATAATACCATTCACTTTGTCCTTGTTTTTTATCTCCGCGTCGTACGGTTTTGAAGCCGCGAAATCTTTGATATATATCGTTTTGTAATTTGCTCATTTAAATTTTTCCTTTCTCATGTTGTTCAACTTTAGTAAAATAATATACTTCTTATGATATAGGTACACTTTATCAAATTACAGTAACTTTGAAACAACTGTAATTTTCTTTAACATACACTTATATAACTAATATTATATAGCAAAGTTTAGCTTTAAAGTCAAGTTTAAATATAAGAAATATATAATCTTAAGAATAGAAATAATGAAAAAACTTATTTATTATCACAAAAAAAGCCTTCAAAACGAAGGCTTTTTGCGATTCTTTTTAACAATTACATATCAAGAGTATTCTGTAAACCTGCTAAAAATGCAATAAATTCAGTAATACCGATATTAAGATAATGGCGCAAAAAATTCCGTAAACAATACCTACAACAACAGCTGCTATTTTCAGAACTTTTTGAGGTAAACTATGTAATATCAGAAGAATGATTGCCAGCGGAGAGACTACTTTATAAGTGCTTTCCGCTAAAAACCCTTTGTACGTTATGTTATCCTGACTGTTATAACACAGTATCGACCAAAATACAATTTCACCCAATACACATAAATACGAATATTTTTCCAAAACAATTTTGCGCCGCAACAATTCATACACAACAAAAATCGGCAACGACATCAAATAAAATAAGATAATCCATTCAGATGTTGGCGTACATGCACATATTTGCGAAGGCGCACAATATCCCTGCAAATAACTTTGATAATCAAAAGTTTCTTTAATATATCCGTATTCGAGCACAAAACAGTTAATTAATTCTTGTTTATCTTGGTCCAATTCGACAATAACCCGCATCACAGCCCACAATAAAATATTGCAGAAAAGAAAACCTCCGAGATATTTTAATATTGAATATATTTTTTCTTTGTCTGACATTTTGATTCCTTTATTATTTCTTAAGCCACGGCTTCTGTTCATATAAAACTTTCGTTCTGGCACCGTAATCACTGACTTGCATTGCTCCGGTTTGATTATAAAGTGTTGCAATTTTATCTATTGTAGGATTATGAATGGAATTTTGCAATCTTTTAATTAATTGGACGCCTAATTCTATATTCTGTTCAGGAATATTGGTATTGTACTGCTGTCCGTCAAAATTTCCCCAAACATTACCGCGAATATTCATCGGCATTTGTACAGTAATACATTAATACATTTTATACCAACAAAAAAAAGCCTTCAAAACGAAGGCTTTTTTGCGATTCTTTTTAACGATTACATATCCAAAGCTTTGCGGTATGTTTCAACAACAATTTCCTGTTCGTCACGGTCAGCGGCGTTCATTTTACGCAATTTGATAACCGTACGCATAGCTTTAACATCAAAGCCCGCACTTTTGGCTTCGGCAAAAATATCGCGGATATCGCTTTGAATAGCCTTTTTTTCTTCTTCCAATTGTTCGATTCTTTCAATTAACGAACGCAGTCTGTCAACGGCAATACCGCCGACTTCGACTTTTACTTGATTTTCATCAGCCATTGTTTTCTCCTTAAATAAAAATTCAGTGACAAATATGTAGCAGACAAAATCATATTTGACAAGTGATAATTTTATAAAAATTTTGCTTTAAACTAACAAGTTATTAACCTATATGCGTATAAGATAACAGCAAATTTTACAGTGAGGGAATTATGCCAACAGATACACATACAAAGATTTTAGCAACCGTCGGACCTTCAACGGCTACGCGCGAAATGCTTGAAGAATTGGTACTTTCGGGTGTTGATGCTTTTCGTTTCAACTTTAGTCACGGAACGCACGAAGAACATGCCGAACGCTATAATATCGTCCGTGAGCTCTCTAAAAAATACAAGCATCATTTAACGGTTATTGCCGATTTGCAAGGCCCGAAACTGCGTATTGGTACCTTCAAAACCGATAAAGTTCAACTGAAAGCCGGGCAAAAATTTACGCTCGATATGCTTGATAAACCGGGTGATGAAACCCGTGTGACCTTACCGCATAAAGAAATTTTTGATGCCATAAAAGTTGGTAATACATTGCTCTTAAACGACGGCAACGTGGCTTTGGAAATCGTAAAAAAAGACGGCTACAAAGCCGAAACAAAAGTAACCGTCGGCGGTGTATTATCGGCGCACAAAGGCGTTAATCTGCCGAATGTAAAATTGCCGATTTCGGCAATTACCGCCAAAGATAAAAAAGATTTGAAATTCGCCTTAGATTTAGGGGTTGACTGGGTTTGTTTGTCGTTTGTACAAAGCACCAAAGATATTAAAATGGCGCGTAAATTAATCGGTGACAAAGCTTGGATTATCTCGAAACTCGAAAAACCGAGCGCTATTGATGAGCTCGATGAGATTGTTCAGCAATCTGACGGTATTATGGTTGCCCGCGGCGATTTGGGTGTAGAATGCCCGATTCAAACCGTGCCGGTTTTGCAAAAACGCATTGTTAAATCTTGCCGCAAATACGGCCGTCCGGTTATTGTCGCCACCCAAATGTTGGAATCGATGATAGTTAATCCGACCCCTACGCGTGCCGAAGTATCCGATGTGGCTACCGCCGTTTATGACGGAGCCGATGCGGTGATGCTGTCTGCCGAAACGGCTGCCGGCAGTTACCCTGCCGAAGCGGTATCGATGATGCACAAAATCATCTCACAGGTCGAAGCCGATCCGGCTTATTATACACGTATTCAGCGTGATAAAGATTTATCCGAATGTGATGATATGGCCGATGCCATTACCTATGCTGCCAGCGAAATGCCTAAAATTTTACCGAACACGGCAGCCATCGTAACCTACACATCATCCGGTTTCACAACATTTTCAATGGCGCGTGAACGCCCGTATTTACCGATTTTGGCCGTTACGGTTTCGGAAACCGTTGCCCGCCGCTTAGGCATTGTTTGGGGCGTCCGCGGAACCGTTTGCAAAGGCATGTTCACCGACTTTGCCAAACTTGAAAACGTCGCCTTATCTGCTGCGCGCTACAATAAGGTCGGCAAAAAAGGCGATTATTTGGTCATTACCGCCGGTTATCCGATCGGTCAAAAAGGTATGACAAATATGATTCATACTGTCCAAATCAAATAGTTACCGTGCAAAAAACGGATATATCTGTTGATTATTTGTACCAAGTGACTATGATGTCGGTATGTTAGATTTATTGGCAGAAAAAAAAGAATTTACCGTCAGCGAGATTTCCTTTGCAATTAAGCAATTGGTGGAAACGTCGTTTTCATCCGTGCGCGTCAAGGGCGAAATTTTCGGCGCCAAACGTGCCGATTCCGGCCATTGGTATTTATCGCTCAAAGATGAAAATTCGCTTTTGTCTGCCGTTTGCTGGCGCGGGATTGCCAATAATCTGAGTGTCAAAATCGCTGACGGTCTGGAAGTTGTTGCCACCGGAAAAATCACCACTTTCAACGGCCGTTCATCGTATCAACTGGTAATCGAAAAGCTGGAAATTGCCGGTGAAGGCGCTTTATTAAAACTTTTGGAAGAACGCAAGCAACAATTTTTCAAAGAAGGGTTGTTTGAGGCCGCACACAAGCAAAAAATCCCGTATTTACCGCAAACCATCGGCGTAATTACCAGCCCGACCGGTGCCGTTATCCGTGATATTATCCACCGCATCCGCGACCGTTTTCCGACTCGTATCATTGTTTGGCCGACTTTGGTGCAAGGTGAAGGTGCGGCCGAAAAAATTGCCGCAGCCATTAACGGTTTTAATAATCTGCCGAATAACTCCCCTAACCGTCCGGATGTCTTAATTGTGGCACGCGGCGGCGGCAGCTTGGAAGATTTATGGCCGTTTAACGAAGAAATTGTCGTCCGCGCGGTTTATAATTCAAAAATTCCGCTTATTTCCGCCGTCGGACACGAAACCGACACCATGCTGATCGATTATGCGGCCGATGTGCGCGCCCCGACACCGACCGGTGCCGCCGAATTTGCCGTACCGGTTAAAAGTGAACTGTATAACGGTCTTTTAACAACCGATTTAAGGCTTAAAAACGCCACTTTCCGCTATTTCAGCGAATTACAAAAATACCTTGAAGCATTAGGACATGGTATTCCGTCACTAAAGCAAATCGTTTTGGAAAATCAGCAAAAAATCGATGACCGTACCGAACGCCTGCAAAATGCCTTCACAAATTTACTGAAAGACAAAATTAATTCGTTAAAATTGACGAATTTGAAACCTTTTTATATTAAAACTATCACAGAAACGAAAAAAGAAAGCTTAAAAAATCTGGCTTTACGGTTGGAAGCCGTTTCTGTCGATTCGGTTTTGAAAAGAGGTTTCGCTTGGATTTCTGACGATAAATTTCAAACAATTTATGATACGAATTCCGCCAAAAGAGCCCGAGATTTGCATATTCGTTTCGCCGATGGAATAGTCAAAACCAGAGTAACGGAGAGAGATTGTGCGGTTCAAGGCGATTTGTTTGATGATTTGTAGCACGTTTGTTGCTTTTAATACAGCGCAAGCACTTGAAATTTGCGGCGATTTAAAACAAGGTGAACTTATTTTAATCAAGAATGACGCTAATCGATTCGTAAAATTATATAGCGGCGACAGCATAAAAAAATTATCAGATACGGAATATACTCCTAAAAATTCCAAAAATTACATGTCAACAAAAGACGGTATAACATTAATGGCATTGCACCGTGATACACCGCCTGTTATCACCATCGGAACATATCCCGGAACCGATGCCGGCACCCTTTATGAATTGCAAATAGAACCTGCCGTATGGGATATTCAGAAAATTAACGGCGTATCACAATCCAAAGTCACCCCGACAAGCAAAACCGATTTAAAAGAAATCGAACGCGAGCGCCGCGAACTCGGGCGTGCCATAACCTATAAAAAAGCCGGTAATGCTTGGCGCAACGGTTTTATATTGCCGATTGAAGGACGTATCAGCGGCCATTTCGGTAATCAGCGTATTTTTAACGGTGTACCCAAAAGCCCGCATACCGGCGTTGACATTGCCGCGCCGGAAGGAACTCCGGTTAAAGCCTCGGGTGACGGTGTCGTCATTTTAAGCGGTAAAGACTATTTTTATACCGGCAATATGGTGGTTATTGATCACGGTCAAAGCCTGCAAACCATTTATGCCCACTTAAAAAAAGCTGCAGTTAAAGAAGGGGATACGGTTAATAAAGGCGATATCATCGGCTATGTCGGCCAAACCGGACGCGCCACCGGTCCGCATTTACATTGGGGCGCTTCGCTTAATAATGTGCGTTTTCGCCCGCATTCTTTACTGGATATTAACGAAAAGAGTTGTAGAACTGTAAACGGTCAATATATGGGTGAATAAATGAGCGAATTACAGTTAATATATTTATCGATTTTACAAGGAATTACCGAATTTATGCCGGTCAGTTCGTCCGGTCATCTGATTTTGGTTTCTAAATTCACAACACTGCCGGATCAGGGGCAAGACATTGATATTGCCCTGCATATCGGCTCGATTTTAGCTGTTATGATTTATTTTGCCCCTACATTGTGGAACATTATCGTCGGACTGTTCAAGGCCAAACTGTTGCCGAATACCAAAATCGAAGGTTCGCAGCTGTTTTATCTTCTGCTCATCGCAACATTACCGGCATTATGCGTCGGTGCGGCATTGAAATATTACGGCATGGAATGGCTCAGAAACACCAAAATTATAGGTTGGAACATTTTATTTTACGGTATTCTTCTCTGGATTATCGACAGTCTGTCAATTACCGTACGCAAAGTCAAAAATCTGGAAATGATTGACGCGTTATATATCGGACTGGCACAATGTTTGGCTTTATCACCGGGCACGAGCCGCTCGGGCATTACGATTACCATGTGTCGTTTTTTGGGAATGGAGCGCCGCGAAGCCGCAAAATTTTCGATGCTGTTGGCAATCCCGACCATTTTGGCTGCAGGTATCTATGCCAGTTATGAATTGTATACAGCCGGCAATATACAGCTTATTTTAGATGCTTGCCATGCCATCGGTTATTCGTTTATCGTCTCGATATTAGCCATTTTTGTTTTAATGCAATGGCTCAAACGCTGGAGCTTCTTCCCGTTTGTAATCTACCGTGTTGTTTTAGGAATTGTTTTATTGCTGGATGCCTATCATATTTACGATATCAAAACGCTGTTTATGTAATAATCAAAAATTTAACGCACAAAAAAACACCCTTCAAATCGAGGGTGTTTTTTTATCTCCAGAGAATAAACTATTTAACTTGTTCAACAACGGCTTCGGTAATATCCGTTCCGCCGGAAACAACCATAGATTTATTGATAACAACTTTCAAGCCTTCTTTTTCGGCAACGGCATTGATAATGTCATTTAATTTCTTATCCGAAGCTTGTAAAGCTGTTGCATAAACTTTATCAAACTCATCTTTTTTAGCGTTAATTTCAGCTAAATGTTTTTCAGATAATTCTTTTCTGGCATCATCATCTTTTTCGGCTTTGATTTTTTCATTAGCGGCATCGGCCATTTTTTTGAGTTCGGCAACCTGACCGTCACGTTCAATTTTCAGAGCGGCAATATCACGAGATGATACAACAACACGCTGAAGATCGACAACAGCAAACTTACCGCTGTTATCGGCAACGGCTTTATATGTTACAAACGAACTGATAACTGCAGCAGCAACTGCAATTAAAACAACCAAACCATAGTTTACACCATTATTTTCTGCTTTTGACATTTTATACTCCTTATAAAATCACTAAAGTTTAACCTATATATACCAAATAGATATATAATAGCAAAAATAAATCTCAACATATTCACAACAAAAAGATTGACGCATTAATAAAATTTATTATTCTCAAAGCAAAGGAGAAAAATCATGAAAGCAACAGATACCGGTATCAAACGTATATTAAAGGCATTTACTTATTCTTACGACGGTTTCAAAGCCGCATTTAAGAGTGAAGCCGCATTCAGACAAGATATTTGTTTTTGCGTTGTAATGACGATTATTGCCCTGTGTTTGGATATGCCGGCATGGCAGCAGGCTCGACTTATTGCATGTTTATTGATCGTTTTGTTGGCAGAATTAACCAATACCGCCATTGAAACAGTCATTGACCGTATTTCCGATGAGTACCACGAACTTTCAAAAAAAGCCAAAGACATCGGCAGTTTACTGGTTTTGATTTCATTTGTTTACGTTGCCCTGATTTGGACAACAACCATATATTGCTGGTTGACTTACTAACGGAAAAATAATGCCTTACCCAGCAAACGAATTAGCAATTTATATTCATTGGCCGTTTTGCAAAAGCAAATGTCCCTATTGTGATTTTTATAAAGAAGTCCGAAAAGATGTTCCGCAAGACGAAATTATCGCCCAATACCTGACCGATTTGCAAAAATATCATAAGATGACGTCCGATAGAACCATTAAATCGGTATTTTTCGGCGGCGGCACCCCGTCACTGATCGAGCCGCGCAATATTGAAAAAATCCTCAACAAAATTCAACAATTATGGCCGATTAAAAGCAATATTGAAATCAGCTTAGAGGCTAATCCCAACACGCATTATCAAACATTATTCAGCGATTTAAGGCTTGCCGGCATTAATCGGCTTTCGCTTGGCATACAGGCGCTAAATGACGATGATTTGCGCTTTTTGGGACGTTCGCATGATTTAGCCACCGCGCGCAAGTGCTTAAATGAAGTGATTAAAACTTTTGATAACCACTCGGTCGACCTGATTTATGCCAGACCGACACAAGACATTAAACAGTGGCAAAATGAGCTGAATGAAATTGTTACTTACGGTTTAAAACACATATCCTTATACCAATTAACCATTGAGCCGAACACCGTCTTTGCCCGCAAAAATATCAAACCGCTTGACGATGACAATGCCGTTAAAATGTATAACCTGACACGCAATTTTTTAGCGCAGAACGGCTATGAGCATTATGAAGTTTCCAACTTTGCCAAACACGGTTTTCAGTCCCTTCACAATCTGACTTATTGGCAAGGCGGCGACTACATCGGCATCGGCAAATCGGCGCACGGCCGCCTTAAATTGAACAACCGCTTCATCACAACCGTTTATCCTTTTATTCATGAAGAAATCTCGCCGCAAGAACGTGCTGAAGAACTGCTTATCATGGGCCTGCGTCTGACACAAGGAATAAATCTGCAAGAATTTGAAAATATCTGCGGTTTACCTTTTTATCAGTGTATCAATAAACAGAAATTACAACAACTTAAAGAACTCGGATTACTGCACGAAACGGATTCTCATATTTATCCGACCTACGACGGTATGCTTTTGCTCAACCAAATTGTGGTTGAATTATGCGCATAAACCTATTCCGCGATACCATAATCGCCGTTAATCACACACACCATCAACACCAAAAAGAAAATCATGGCAAAACCTTCGGTCACCGACACATTATCTTCGACTTTATTATATCGGTTTAACGCAAAAATAAACAGCGGTGCGGTAAGCAGCAGCGCCGTCACATACCCCGGATTCGGTGCTATTCGCAAAGCCATGGTTTTCGCCACAATCAGAACGGTACTGAATAAAACCAGCCACATACCTTTTTTAAGCATGGATTGACTGCAAATAAGCGCCATATCAAACTGCCCGTATTGTTGCCGATAACGACATAAATTATAGCACCCGCTGACAAATGTCGAAACGGTCAAATAGTATATCAGTCCTTGTTCTAAAGAGTGACTTTCGATTGCAATATATTTTGTGATAACGCTCATAACGGCAAGTGCAATCACAGCCGCTATTGTATACTTTGCCGCTTCGCGAGATACTTCTTGTCGCCACATTTGCCAATAACAAAACGTAAACCCGCACAAAACCAGAAATAGTGTCATCACAACGTTTTCCTGTTGCCAAAGCATCATAAATTGCTGCGGCGTTAACAGCCACCACAAAAAAGTCGTCAGTAGAACGGTCACGGCCATAAATCGCGAGGTCGGACCGGCTCCGAAGCGCGCCGAAGCAAAGAATATATGCGAATCATAAATACCGATGCACAAACCTTGCGTTATCAAAAGTGCCCAATACCGATAATCTTGCGGCACCGGAAAGCAAAATAAAAAAGGTGCAAACAGCAGGCATATTCCAAAACCGCGCCAAATTCCCAACATATAGCCGTCCAATTTATAATGCTGATTAAACAGCATATAAATTGCCGTAAAAAATCCGTAAATTAAACTATTTACCACCCATAACATAAATTATGAGATAATATTTTAATCAAGATTTTCAATTGAATGATTATGCGCCGGCAGCGATTTCTTCGACTTTAAGCTGAATTTCCAACCACTGATTTTCCAGTTCTTCGATTTTGGCTTTATTCGCCGCCAATCTGGAAGTCAGTTCATCAAATTTTTGCGGATCGTCGGTATACAAATTCGGGTTCCCGAGAGCAATTTCGATGGCCTTATTATCTTGTTCCAGTTTATCGATTTCCGTCGGTAAATTATCAAGCATATATTGTTCTTTATAGCTTAGTTTAACGGTTTTGTTGCGCTCGCGGATTTTCGGTTCTTCTTTAATTTTTTTGGCTTCGACCTTAACCGGTTTATTTTTAAGTTTATCCAACAGCTCCGTATACGAACCGACGTGTTCATACACCGTTCCGTCGCCCTTCATGTACAAAAGCGATGTTGCCACTTTATCCATAAAATCCCGATCATGGCTGACAATTAAGATTGTCCCGTCATATTCATCCAAAACTTCTTGCAACAAATCAAGTGTATCCATATCCAAATCATTGGTCGGTTCATCCAAAACCAGCAAATTAGACGGCCGTGCCAAAGCTACCGCCAGCATCAAACGATTTTTTTCACCGCCGGATAAAGTAGATACCAGACTTTGCGCCTGTTCCGGCTTAAACAGAAAATCTTTCAAATATGCCACGACATGTCTGAAATGCCCGCGCACCCAGATATGGTCCCCTTCATTACACAACGTCTTCCACAGCGTTTTTTTCGGATCAAGCGTAATGCGATTTTGGTCAAAATAAGCTTCTTCGAGATTCTTGCCGATTCGCACAAAGCCGGAATCCGGTTCCAATCGCTTGGTCAAAATTTTAATCAGCGTGGTTTTACCGGAGCCGTTGGGTCCGACAATACCGAGCTTATTGCCTTTGATAACCCGCACCGAGAAATCTTTAATGATTTGATTATCCCCGAAGGCTTTACAAATATGCTTTGCTTCAATAACCAATTTCGAGCGATATGCGGTATTTTCGACTTCCATATTAACCGAACCGATAACTTTAATCTGTTCGCGGCGTTCTTCTCGCAATTGTTGTAAGCGGCGCAAACGCCCCATATTACGGCGGCGACGTGCCGTCACGCCTTTATGCAGCCACTCGGTTTCTTCGGCAATTTTCTTGTTTAAGGCTTTTTGCTCAATAATTTCCTGATCGATAACCTGATTTTCCCATTCTTCAAAAAAACTGAAACTTTTGTTATTGCGCCGCAAAATTCCCCTATCCAACCAAAATGTTGTTTTGGAAATATGCGTTAAAAACGAGCGGTCGTGACTGATAACAATAACCGCACCGGCAAATTTTTGAATAATATCTTCCAATTTTTCGATAGCGGAAATATCCAAATGGTTGGTCGGTTCATCTAAAAGCAGTATATCCGGTTCATTGATCAGCGAGCACGCCAACGCAGCTTTGCGGCGTTCTCCTCCGGACGCACTTTGCGGGTCTTGACTCTCGTTAATCTCAAAATATTCAATTAATTGATCAGCTAAATATGTTTGCTTTTTTTCCGACTTCGGTAAACCTGCTTCAACCACTTCACGCAAAGTTTTAAATCCGGTAAAATCCGGTTCCTGCGGCATATAACCGACTCTGATACCGGGTTGCATAAAAAATTCGCCGTCATCGGCTTCGATTTCGCCGGCAATAATTTTCAATAGCGTTGATTTTCCGCTGCCGTTACGACCGACCAAGCAAATTTTATCACCGCGGTTAATGTATAAATCAACCCCTGTAAACAGAGCTTTCAAACCAAAACTGAGTTTAGCATTTTTTATTGTATAAATCGGCGCTTCAACAACCATATTTTTAAAACCTTTCAGCGTATACTTAAAACAAATCTTAAAATAATACAAGATATTTATTTTTTTGCCTTGAAAGACGCATTTTTTCGTATTAATGTATTGTACCGATGATTGATTATTGAGAGATATAAAATGAAAAAAATTATAGTATGTCTGATATGCTTAAATATGTTATCCGCCCCTTGTTTTGCGCAAGAAATGGATTTATTATCAAACGATTTGGCACTTGCGGACAGTCA
>CAMVHF010000013.1 GCA_947167235.1 uncultured Alphaproteobacteria bacterium | reverse complement strand
GGTTGATTGAAGAACTTCTTGAGTTTTTTGAAGCCATGCAGCTTCGTTTTTATCCATTTCTTCAGGATTAAGATTTTCAAAACGGCTGATATTATTTAAGTCATCATATTCTTTGAGGGCTTTTTCGATTTGAGGCTTGAATTTTTCGATGTTTTCTTTTTCTTCATCGGTTAAATTTGCGGATTTTTCGGCGATTTCCAGATAATCACTTAAGGCAACGGCATTTTCGGTAGATACAACGCCCGGATTGGAAAGTGCCAGAGCTTCTTTAGCCATTAATTCCAATTGTTCTTTTTCAGCCAATTCTTCAGGGGAGATGGAAGTACCTTTTTCGCTTAATTCTTTATGGCGTGCGGCAACACTGTATGACGGCTGTGTCACAAAATCGGCAAATTCTTGTTGCTGTTCGGCCGTAGGTTGGGCCGATTCTGCCGTTTTCTTTTCAGCTTCCGGAGTTTTCTTTTCGTCTTCAGGCGCTTTCGGTTCGGAACTTTCGGCTTGGCCTCTGGATTCGGTTTGCGGTTCGGCTGTCTGCAGTTCATATAATTTGTTGGAAATACGATCGTACAATCTTTGTTTGTACGAAAGATTTTGCGGCAGATTGGATACCAAACTTTGCAGGTTTTCTAAGCTTTTTTCATCTAAACTGTCCAGAGCCGTGGTGCTCTCGGCCAACTCTTTCATAAACGCATTATCATCAGTCGGAAGAGGTTTGTTTTGCTCGGTAATTTCTTTCAGTCGTGCAGTAAATTCCGTGTTTTCAGCCATTTTATTTCTCCGCTAAAAAAGTTATTTTTATTCAATATACAGCAAAAAATTTGTATAATCAAGCAAAAAATGACAAAAATATTTTTATGTATAGATATTTTGTCAAATTATAATATCACTTTTTTTCACTATACATTTTTAATTTCTATGGTATAACACCGTTTAGTTTAAGATATATTAACAGGTTCGGAAATGGTTAATCTAAAAAAAATATTCGGTTATTTTTTGCTGAGTAATTTTGTGTTGTGGAGCTTAATGCCGCTATGGCGCTTAAGCTTACCGATGGACACACAAGAGGCAATTGTCTGGGGCAAATATTGTTTATGGGGAACCACAAAACATCCACCTTTTTCCGGATGGGTTGCGTATCCGTTTTGGCAGTTGTTCGGACAATGGGACGGCGCAATGTATATTCTGAGCCAAATTTTTGTTTTGCTTGGGGTAATTTATATTTATAAACTGGCACGTTGCTTTCTTAATGAAGATCATGCAATTTTAGCAACTTTATTGCAATTCGGTATTACTTACTACGGTTTTTCAAGTGTCGAATTTAATGTCAATGTTGTTTCTTTGGCTCTCTGGCCGATGTGCGCGTATTATTTTTGGCAGGCCTATACAAAAGATAAGTGGCTTGATTGGCTGCTTTTCGGAGTGTTGGTCGGAATAAATCTGCTTAATAAATATGTTGGCGGAATACTTTTGATAGCATTCGGAATTTTTGTTATTTCTGATAAAAATATTGTGAAATTAATTAAAAATATAAAAGTTTACTTTGCGGTAATCATTGCGTTAAAAGTAATTGCGCCGCATGTTTGGTGGCTGTGGCAGAATGATTTTGAGGCGTTTAATTATATCACCGGGCGCAGTCACGGCGGAAATATAGTTTCATTTTGGCGCCACCTTGTGTATCCGCTTAAATTCTTCGGGGCGCAACTGTTGTTTGCCGCGCCGGCATTGCTGACTTATGCGTGGTTTGAACGAAAATACGGTATAAATAAATTCTTTAAAAATCCGTTGCGAATTAAAAACATCTTTTGGCTGGAGTGCGATCGGCAACGGTCGGTTTCGTTGTTTATCTTATGTATGGCCGTTGTACCCGTAGCCGTATTTACGCTTATTTGTCTTATCAGCGGGAATGCGGCAAAAAGCATGTGGGGCTTCCCGTGTTTGTTTATGTGGGGTACGGCATTGTTTTATTTTATACCGGTTGAATTTGATGCAAAGGCTATCGGTAAATTTGTTAAAGTTATGTCCGGCTGGGTTGTTTTATTTGCTTTGGCATACGGTTTACAATGTTTATTGACAACTTCTTTAAGATTTCAGACGCATCCGCGTGAAGTTGTGCAAATGCTTGAGCAGAAATGGCAGGATAAGACGCATAAACCTTTGGAATATGTGGGCGGTAATGTCTGGTATGGCAATATGGCTGCATTGTATGCGACAAAAGGTGAGGTTAAACCGATGATTTGGTTCAGTCCGAAAAGTAATCCGTGGTTTGATATCAATGATTTTGAACAAAAAGGGGCTTTGGTGGTCGCTGAACAAAAAGATGAGTATAAAATGTATATGAAACAATATCCGAATAAAATTACCGCGCCGCAGACGATTACACTTGAATTAAAAAATTATTTTGGTAAAACCAAAACAAAAGAAATCTTTTTCGGATTTTACTTAAATCAGGGAGAATAATTATGCCGAATAAGTTGGTTAGTATCGTTATTTCAGCCTATAATGAACAGGATAATGTCGGCGAGCTGTATAAGCGACTGAAAAAGAATACTCAAACGATTAAGGGTGTTGATTTCGAGTTTATTTATGTCGATGACGGTAGTGACGATAAAACATTGGCAAATTGTCAGAAATTGCAAAAGAAAGACAAAAATGTTAAAATCGTGCAGTTGAAACGCAATTTCGGTCATGAAATAGCGATGACTGCCGGTATGGATTATGCCAAAGGCGATGCCGTTATCTTTATGGATTCAGATTTGCAACATCCGCCGGTTTATATTCCGCAGATGGTTAAGCTGTGGCAAGAGGGTAACGAAATCGTGTTAACCAAGCGTGTTGATAATAAAGAAACTTCGAAATTATATAAATGGTGCGCCAAAACGTTTTATTATGTTTTGAATTTGCTTTCGGATACGCCGGTGATGGATAGTGCTCCTGATTTCAGATTGATTGACCGTAAATACATCGATTTCTTAAAAGGTTTTAACGAACAGGATAGGTTGTTTCGCGGATTGTTAAGCTGGATTATGCCGCATAACAAAGTAGCGGTTATTGATTTTGTGGCACCGGAACGTTTCAGCGGTACTTCAAAGTATAATTTTATTAAATCGCTGCGTCTGGCGATAGACAGCGTTATGCAATTTTCGGTTTTACCTTTGCGGTTAGCAACGGTTCTCGGCTTATTGGGGGTTGTGTTTGCGCTTGTTATGGGAATATATGTGTTTGTTGAATACTTCTTTTTACACAATCCGACACCGGGCTATGCGACTATTATGGTCACTGTAGTCTTTTTGGGTGCCGTTCAGCTTGTTTGCTTAGGGATTATCGGCGAATATATCGGCAAAATTCACATGGAAGTTAAAAAGCGCCCGCTTTATATGGCGGACTATATCGAGCAGAAGGATCAAAAAGATGCTTGAAAAAATTTTTAATGCCGATGATTTTGGTATCAGTAAAGGTGTTAATGCCGCTATTATTAAAGCGCATAAAGAAGGAATATTGAACAGCACCAGTTTGATGATTAATCAAAAATATGCGCTTCAAGCGGTGGATGAAGCTAAAATCATGCCGGCATTGAAAGTCGGGTTGCATTTGAATTTGACTAATGAAATACCGGCAGCAGATCCGGCCGAAATTCCGCTGTTGGTTAACGCGAAAGGTAAATTGAAGAACGGTTTTGTGAATTTGCTGGTTTTATCATTATTGAAATCCAAAGAATTACGTCGGCAGGTCGAAATCGAAATCCGAGCCCAAATCGAAAAATATAAAGCTACGGGATTAACGTTAAATCATATTGACGGGCATCGTCATGTGCATCTGATTCCGGTTATTTTTCAAGTGGTTCGCAAATTGGCCGAAGAATATGGTATTCCGCGTATTCGAACAATGAATGAGAATATATTTTATACCGTCAAATACAATAAGCAGAATTTGCAAAAAAATTGGTTTTCGCATTTAACGGACGGCAGCTTGATTAAATATATTTTACTGCGCGTTCTGACATGGTGGAACAGGTATCCGACGGAAACGTATTTTTACACAATGCTTTGGACCTGCAAAATTTCAAAGGATTTATTTCAAAACGTGAAGATTCCGGCAAAATATAAAGCGGTTGAGATCATGATTCATCCCGGAATGCCTGAGATTGATAAACAAAATCTTGACGATGTATGGGATGATAATATATTATCACCGTATCGGACAGTCGAGTTGGAAACACTTTTGGATAAAAATGTGCCTGACGGTATCAATAACTGAGGACTTACAATTATGATTAAGCTGATTATTAAAATTTATAAATGGGCGGAAGGTATTTGGTTTCCTTTACCCGAAAAGTTGCGTTATTTGCTGGTTGGCGGTTTTAATACCGTTGTGTCTTATACGCTTCTTAATCTGCTTGATTGGACGTTCGGTAAAGCAAATACGGCTGCCGAGTGGGGGTATCGGCCGGAAGTGGTTGCAAATGCCGCTTTGATTATTCAATATCTGCTGACGATAAATCTTTCCGTATTCACAATGCGTTATTATGTTTTCCAAAGTAGCGGAAATTGGAAAAAAGAATTTGCCAAAGCTTGGTCGGTATATATATTCATTTATTTGATAAATGCACCGATTTTAACGTTTTTAATGGTTGTCTTTGGTTTAAGAACATGGTCGGCACAGGCAATCTACCTGATCTTTTCGACCATTATTACCTTTATTTTGCATAAATACTATTCTTTTCGCAAAAGAGAAGGATAACGAGTGCTATACACGCGGATTGCCGCCTTTGATATTCAATATCGAATTACCATCGGCTGTTTGAATGACGGCAGCCAATAATTTACGGTTTGTTTCGGCACCGCCGCGAAATAACGAATCGGCTAATTTTGCGGCGTCTTTATCTTTAACTTCCGAAAATTTAATTTCTTCATCAAATACCGACGGGTTGAGTGCAAAGTTGATTTGTACGGCGTGTTGCTGGCTGTTGCGCAATACGGCTATTTTACCGGCAATAGCTTTAAGTTGTTCGACTTCACGCATGATAAAATCCGGTACTTTCTTTATATCGTCTTGAATTTTGGTTTTAACCAACATTCCTTTATCATCGGTTCGCTCTTGGACATAAGTAAACGTGCCGTCGTCATGTAAATCGAGTTGTCCGTCAAAATCGCGATCAACGAAAGTCGTTACTTTGACTTTTTTGCCGGTTTTAGCCGTCAAAATCGTATTTTTGTATTCGACAATCGTAATAGCCTCATACTCTTTTTTCTTTAAGCGGCATTGTATTCGGCCTTTTTTTAAGTCATAGTCGATTTTCAGCTTTTGACGGTATTTCGTGTCATCAATCGAGTTCGATTTTGTTATTTCATCGGCGGATATTTCAATAGAGGTCAGATTACTGTTTTGGGTAATAAAACCTTCATCTTCATAAAACACGACATCACGGCTTAAGAGTAAGCGCTGCCCTTTACCTTTGATATTGCGTTTGAGCGAAATACTGTTTTCGGTTTCAAATTTTTCACCATGGTCTTTATCAACATCGGTTTTATAATCAACATATTCCCGGTCGGTTGCACTTGACAGCGCATGAATTCGGTGTGTTTTGGTTTTTGAACCGTGATTGGTGGGAGTAATATCGGCACTGTTGTGGGCAATGGTAATCGTGTCGGCTTCCTGTTTTAATTCAACGGCGGTCGAATTATCTTTACTGCCGGCGTTGATAATAAGGCGAAATTTGCCCTCGGTATTCTGCTTGATTTCGGTTGAGCGAATGGCTTTGTCGGCAGAAATAAAAAATTCGGCATGCAGTAAATCATCGCGAAAAGCCGTAACCTCAGACTTGCCCAGGCTTTCGTGTTCGCTGTTAAGGACTTTACCGCAACTGACAATATATTTTTGTCCGTCCTTTTTACCTACAATACAATCAATACCGTTATCGGTAATCAGGGAACCGTCGGTTAAATGAAATGAAACAGCCATGCGTCTTCTCCGTTTAATTGTTTTTGCAAGGGCAATATAGCATTTTTTTTGCAAATTTTAAATAAAAAAATGCTTGCAAATTTTATTTTCTGTGTTATACAAAACTGACGCTTTATGGGAAGATTAGTTTCTTAAAGGCGTATTTGTATTAATAATTTTGTGGAGGATCCGCCATGATCTTACCACAAACCCAGTAAATGAGGTATAAAATGGCTAAATCTAAAAAGAAAATTTTAGGCCTTATCAAGTTGCAAATTGCAGCCGGTAAAGCCAACCCGTCTCCGCCGGTAGGTCCGGCTTTGGGTCAAAAAGGTCTTAACATTATGGAATTTTGTAAGGCTTTTAACGCTCAAACTCAAAAAATGGAACCGGGTGTTCCTGTTCCTGTTATCATCACAGCTTATGATGATAAGAGCTTTACTTTTATAACAAAATTACCGCCTGTTTCTTATTTGATTAAGAAAGCTGCCGGCGTTCAGTCCGCTTCTAAAGAACCGGGCAAAAAAGAAGCCGGTAAAATCACTATGGCTCAGGTTAAAGAAATTGCTACCACCAAATTGCCGGATTTGAACTGTTCTACAATCGAATCCGCTATGAATATGGTTAAAGGTCAAGCTGTTTCTATGGGTATTAAGGTTACGGAGTAAGTCGATGAGCGGAAAAAGATTAGTAAATGCATATAAAAATCTTGACAAGAATCAAGCATACAGCCTCAAAGAAGCTGTGAAGATTGTTAAAGAAAATGCTACTGCAAAATTCGATGAAACTATCGATTTAGCAATTAATTTGGGTGTTGATCCGAAACACGCCGATCAAATGATCCGCGGTGTTTGCCAATTACCGCACGGTAACGGTAAAACCGTTCGCGTAGCTGTTTTTGCCCGTGATGACAAAGCTGAAGAAGCTAAAGCTGCCGGAGCTGATGTTATCGGTGCCGAAAATTTGGTTGATTCTATTTTGGCCGGCAAAATCGACTTCGACAGATGTATCGCTACGCCTGACATGATGGGCTTAGCCGGTCGTGTTGCTCGCGTTTTGGGTCCGAAAGGCTTGATGCCGAATCCGAAGCTCGGTACAGTTACAACCGATGTTGCAACTGCCGTTAAAAATGCTAAAGCAGGTGAAGTTCAATATCGTGTTGAAAAGAACGGTATTGTTCACGCCGGTGTTGCTAAAGCATCTTTCTCGGATGACCAAATTTATGACAACGCTAAATTGTTTATCGAAACAATTATGAAGGCTCGTCCTACTGCATTCAAAGGTACTTATTTGAAGAAAATTTCTATGAGTTCCACAATGGGGGTAGGGGTTAAGATCGACTCTTCTAATCTGTAAAAACTCGTCTAACGGGTTACTACTTGAAAGTCCTTTTGCTTATGTACTGTTTATTGTACACCGCGCAAAAGGACTTTCTGCGTATTAACCGCGTTATCCGAGTTTTTTGATTAATTGTCATTCTTGCCGAGCATAGCGAAGGCGAGAATCTCGACCGAATCATTTTCGAAGCAGCCGGGAGCCTCGGACTATCGTCCAAGGATGACAATTATAAAAATCGCGTCCAAGGATGACTGTTATTGTCGAGCTTTTAATGCCGTGCCGGTAGGCTTTTGCATCAAAGTAAAAGGACGAACTATCGTATTAACCGCGTTATCCGAGTATAAAAAAACTCCGTCGAAACGGAGTTTTTGTTAAAATACAGACTGACTAATCCAAAATCATATATTCTATTTTATCCGGATAAGCTCTGATAATTTGGATTTTGTTGCCGTAGATATTGATGACTTTCTGATTTTCAGGATAGGTAAAGCGTTGTGCCTGTCCGCCGTTTTCGGATGTTACATAGATGAAAGCCATTTGTTTATCGTGTAAACCGTCGTATTTCAGCTCAAAATTAAATTTAGGAGCCTCTGTTGTTTGCTTGACACCCGATACTTTGTTAACGCGGGCGTTTTTAGGCGTTACAATGGTTGTTTCTTTTGATATTACCAACTCATCCTGATAAATGCGGCAAACCATATGTAAAAAACGTCCGGTCTCATCTATCATGAGAATTCTGCCGTCTTGCCGCGGGTCAAACAAAAGATAATAAATACCTTCGATTTTCACTTCACCGATAGGTTCAAGCTCATCATTGTCGGTTAGAATCATCTCTCCGGAAACACCGTAAAATGTTGTTTTCTGTTCAGGTACATAACGCGGACTGTTGTGATGTACGGTTATGGTAAATGTTTCCGAATCAATCATTCTTTGTCCGAGATTGGCCGAAACAACGACGTTATGCTTGTATTCGCGAGTGGCAACTTCTTCTCGTTCTTTTTGTCCGTCGTATCTCCAACCGTTGCCGTTGTAAAAATTAATAGGGTAGGACTTATATGTGCGGACATTGTTAAGCCAATAGTTTTTATGGTCACGTTCTACGAGAGAATGTAACGTATTTGAGACATTATTTTTTAAATTAACAGCTCCGTCTTTAACGTTTTCGGAAAATTCGTTAATCTGAACTCTTGCCTCTTCGCCCCAGTCACTTCGGCTCTCATTGGCCAAGCACACGAGTATAAGGGATAAAACTGAAATAAATATCTTGTTCATGTGATACTCTTCTTTTGTTTATGTACATATACAGCTTACACTATAAATGACAGTTAGTAAAAAAAGTTATAACAAAATAAAATATTTTATGAATAAACACTATATTAATTTTTTGCCGATTATAATGAGCTAAAATGTTTGTAATAAAGGAATATGAAAGAAATGAGTGCTAATGCCGGAAGTTGTAAAGTTGTAAAATTTGAGCCGTGTACCGAAGTTAATGAACGATTGCAGGAATTTGCCGAAGATTTTTTTGAGGTTGTGACCAATGATTATACCGATGACGGTTTGGAACAGCTGGTCGGCTATATGCGCCAAAATGCTGAAGAAAGCGCTTTGCAGAAGGCAGCTGAAGAAAACGGTATCGAATTGCCGCCGTATGAAATCGAAATACTCAGCAGTCAGGATTGGCTGGCCGATAATGTTATCGAATTTGCGCCGGTTGATGTTGCCGAATTTATGGTTTACGGCATACATGAAAAAAATATCGACACCAAAGATAAAATCGGTATTAAAGTTTATGCCGCGACGGCTTTCGGTTCGGAACATCAAACAACCAAGTGTTGCTTGCAGGGAATTTCGGATATTCATAAATTGATAAATTATACGCCGCGCATTTTAGATGTCGGTACCGGTTCGGGGATTTTATCGTTGGCGGCAGCCAAAATTTGGCCGCAATCGCAAATTGTTGCGGTTGATATTGATGATGAATCGGTGGCCGTTACCAAGCAAAATGCCATAGATAACGGCGTTGAAACGCAAATTACGGCGATTTACAGTGACGGTTATCAAGCAAAAACGGTTAAAGAAAATGCACCTTATGATGTGATTTTAGCTAATATTTTGGCGCGTCCGCTAATCGCTATGGCCGAGGATATGGCAAAACATCTTAAAATCGGCGGTTATGCCGTTATATCGGGCTTTATTGAAGATCAGGTCGATTGGGTTGTTGAGGCGCATGAAAAATTTGGTTTGCATTTACAAAAAGTGTACGAGGCCGATAATTGGCGGGCGGCACTATTGAAAAAGGTAAAATAATATGACTTTAGATGAAATTCGCAACAAAATGAAACAAAGCGGTTTAGATGCCTATGTCATCAGTCACGGCAACCGCTTTATCGGACAGGATATTTTGCCGGATGAGCATAAAATTAAGGCTGTGTGCGGATTTTCCGGTTCGGCCGGTATTTTAGCCGTCACGGCGGATAATGCTTATTTGTTTGTTGACGGACGTTATGAATTGCAATCTCGTCAGCAGGTTGATACATCAAAAATTACCGTTATCGATAAAATGCCGCGATTTAAAAATGTTTGCGACTTATTGCAGGAAAAAGGTCTTATCAGCATAGGTTATGATGCTTGGAACCATTCGGTTGCCGAAATGGAATTTTTGAAGCGCAAATATAGAGAAATGCAGTTTATTGATGCCGGAGATTGGTTAAATTTGGACAGTACTAAACCGATTACGGCTCAAGTTCGTGATATTCAATTTGCCGGTCAAAGCCGTGAGGAAAAATGTAAATTGATTGCTGATATGTTGTGGGAAAAGCAAAGCGATTATTACTTATTTACATCGGCAGACAGTGTGTCGTGGCTATTAAATCTTTACGCCGATGATTTACCGTGTTCGCCGGTCATAAGAGCTTATGCTTTGGTTTCACTCAAAGGCGATGTGACATTGTTCTCCGATCGGTTGCAGGCCGATTTACCTGTAAAACCTTGGAGCGAATTAGCCGATACATTATCGGCACTAAAAGATGCAAAAATACTTTATGACGGTCATACCACGCCTGAAAAAATTAAACTGTCACTGAGCGATGAGGTATCTTTTAATAAAGCGCCGGATATATGTCAGGAATTAAAAGCCGCTAAAAATGAAGTCGAACTGCAGGGTATGATTAACTGCCATATTCGTGACGGTGTTGCTTTGGTGAATTTATTTTGCTGGCTTGAAAAACAACCGCGCGGATTGACGGAGTTGGATATTGTTGAAAAACTTCATTTGTTGAGGGCCGAACAAAAATATTTCTTCTCGGAAAGTTTTGAAACAATTGCCGCGGCCGGTGAAAACGGAGCAATTGTCCACTATCAGCCGACAAAAGAAACCAATACAAATTTACCGGAAAACGGCTTGTTGTTGCTTGACAGCGGCGGACAATATTTAGACGGTACGACCGATGTCACACGAACCATAGCTCTCGGAACGCCAAGTCGGGAAATGATTACAGATTTTACAACCGTTTTGAAAGCGCATATTGCGTTGGCTAAGGTCAGATTTCCGCTCGGTACGGCAGGCATAAAACTCGATGTTATCGCACGCGCCAATTTATGGCAAAACGGTGAAGATTATAAACATGGTACCGGTCATGGTGTAGCCTGTTTCGGTAATGTACATGAAGGCCCGATAAGTATTTCCGTCGGCAGTTCCGAGTACGGATTTAAGCCGAATATGGTTTGTTCAAATGAACCAGGGGTTTATAAAGAAGGAAAGTATGGTATTCGGATTGAAAATTTACAGTACAGCAGCATCGTTAAGGATTTTGAACCGGCGGAGTTTTTGGAATTCAGATATCTGACCAAAGTACCTATTGATAAAAAACTGATTGATAAATACATGTTAAGTGCAGGGGAACAGGAGTGGTTAAATTCCTATCATCAAGATGTGTATAACACTTTAACTCCTTATCTTAGCGGTGAAGCAAAATTGTGGTTGGAAAAGGCCTGTTCTCCTCTCTGATTTTTTGAGGAGATGGGTATGTTTAAGCAAATAATTTTAATCGGTTTCGCCGTATTGCTGTCAAACAGTACGGCAAAAGCTCAGTATATAGATTTATCGGGTACAAATCCTTTTATCAGGCAATATGTTCAGGAAAGTCCGGATAACTGGAATAAGTCGATACTGTTTGTATTTTATGATGGTAATAATTTTTGTGAAACGTGTCCGAAAGCCATTGAGATGGTTTATGACCTGTATGCCAAAAATTTTATAAATCGATTGAATATTTTTGAAATAGATTACTCAAAACGAAGTGAGTTTGATATGCGGCTTGCTTATAATCTGTCACAACCGCTGTCTTTAGTCGTTGTGCGCATTAATGACGGTTTGAGCCAAGGCTATTATAAAATCGATAATCCGCAATATTGGATAAATGATCCGTTTTATTTTGATGAAAAAATCACAAATGCCATAAATGGCTTTCTTTTAATGTAAAATGTTATCTAATTTTTTACTAATTCGCTGTTATAGTGTCAAAACAGTGTATTGGAATAATTGTAGAGATGAACCGAAGAATGAATTATATATCCAGAATCAAAGAAGAATTTGATTTTGTCTTATGCGGGGTTAACGGCGTTTTTATGCGCGGTAATACCGTTGTCGATTCATGTCTGGATACTTTGATTAAAATGTATCAGAGCGGTAAGAAAATCGCCCTTGTATCCAATACGGGGATGCGTGTGCGCGATTTATATTATTTTTTGAAGCAAAAAGATGTACCGATGAATATCTTTTATGCGATGATTACCGCCGGCGAAATTGCGCATTTTTATCTGAAAAATCATCACGACTTGGGACGGACATATTATAGTTTGTCCGGTACACCGTCTTGCACTGTTGCCGGATTGCCGTATCAAAGAGCCGAAAGTATGGTTATGGCCGATTTTGTGGTGGCTGAAACAACCGTTGACGGTATTAATATGTCTGAAATTCAACCGGCTTTGGAACAGGCTTTGCATTTGAATTTACCGATGTTGTGCGTCGGTAATAATGTCTCGGTTGTCCATTCCGACGGGGTGCGCGCAAGTGTCGGTGCCGTTGCCGAAAAATATGCTTTATGGGGCGGAAAAATTATTCCGTTCGGTAAACCGGATGTACGAATTGCTTCTTATTTAACCGAAAATATCAGCGGACTGCAGAAAAAAAGGTGTTTGGTTATCGGTGATTGTATGTCTACCGATATGCGTATGGGAAATGCTTTCGGTGCGCAGACGCTGTTTTTAACGAACGGCGTACATCTGTTGGCCGGTGATGTGGCACAGCAGTTAACCGAATTGGCGGAGCATTACGGTTTGAATATCGACTATTATGCGGAGGAACTGGTATGGTAGGTGATAATCTTAGTAAAACAATGTTTTTGGTGTTGGGATGGGTTGCCATTGCCGGTGTATTGAAAATTGATGTGGCTGAAACAAGCTGGCATCGTTATTATAAAACCGTTACAGCCAAAAGACCTTATTATCAGGAAACGGTGACAGAAGTCGAAGTTCGCGAAATTATTAAATTGTGGCCACGCTTTATGGCACAGCCGTTTGCCAAAGATATGGCGGTTTCGGCTCATGTTGATAGCATACTCAATAATATGGATTGGCGTGCCAAATATTGGTTTATGCGCGTTTGTTGGGATGCTAATCGCTTTTTTTATGTGCAACAGCGTATTGTATCGTTGCTAAAATATTTACAGGTTCGTCGCAGTGCTTTGGCTATTATCAAGCAAATGAGCTATCGTCGAAATGATCCGACGGCTCGTGAGATGATAAAGGCACAGCAAAAGCGTTTGACAAAAGAATCTTTCAGTCAGGCCGAAATCGAAATCGCTGAAAAATACGAAGAAACTTTGAAAAAAATATTCCAGTGATTTCAGGCTGTTGCAAGCAGTATTATCAGTGTTAAGGTAAAATTTTTATTCAATTATTAATAAAATTATAACTTTATGACTTTATCTTTGTAATAATTGAAAACAGGTGAAATATGAAAATAAAAGATGTAAAAGACACCATCATTAATGCTGACAGCATTGATATAATGAATCAACTCGAAGAAAAATCGGTTGATGTAATTTTTGCCGATCCGCCGTATAATATGCAGCTCGGCGATACTTTGTTGCGCCCGGATAATACGGTTGTTAACGGCGTTGATGAAGAGTGGGACAGTTTTGAAAGTTTGGCCGCTTATGATGAATATACGAAAAAGTGGCTCAGTGCGGCTAAACGCGTTTTAAAAGATGATGGTTGCTTATGGGTAATCGGTTCGTATCATAATATTTTTCGTGTCGGCTATATTTTGCAAAATCTGGGATTTTGGATTTTAAATGACGTGATTTGGAATAAAACCAATCCGATGCCGAATTTTAAGGGCACCAGATTTACCAATGCACATGAAACACTGATTTGGGCCATTAAAAACCCGAAGGCAAAATATACGTTTAATTATGAGGCAATGAAGGCCTTAAATGATGAAACGCAAATGCGCAGTATTTGGGAATTGCCGATTTGTACCGGTAAAGAACGTCTGAAAAATGAAGATGGTGAAAAATTGCATCCGACACAAAAGCCGGAGGCCTTACTTTATAGAATTTTATTGGCTTCAACCAAACCCGGTGATGTCGTATTGGATCCGTTCTTCGGTACCGGAACGACCGGCGCCGTAGCTAAAAAACTCGGCCGGCACTATGTAGGAATAGAACGCGATCCTTCGTATGTCGAAGGTGCGCGTGAACGCCTGAATAATATATCACCGATTGAAGGTACGGCTATAGAATTTACTTGTAAAAAGAAAATGCCGCGCGTTCCGTTCGGTGCCGTTTTGGAACATGGTATGTTGCAGCCGGGGGATATATTGACGGATGCAAAAGGCAAGCATTCGGCCGTTATTCGTTCTGACGGTTCAATTAAAAGTGATTGTGCCGAAGGTTCTATTCATCAGGTCGGTGCTGCCGAACAAAATGCCGCAGCGTGCAACGGATGGGAATATTGGTACTATAAAAACGGTCGAAAATTGGTCTGCATTGATGAATTACGTCGGCAAATCAGAACCGAAATGTATGGGGCAGAATAAAAGTGAAGAGAGGGCAACAGTCAAATAACAATAAAAAAGACGGGAAAAATGCCGAATCAAAGCAAAATGTTCAAAATCAAACCAATGGATGTTATGCTGCAATTGATTTAGGGACAAATTCCTGTCGTTTGGTTATTGCCCAACCGACACCGAGTTCGTTTCATGTTGTTGAGACATATTCAAAAATTACCCGCTTGGGAGAAGGTATTATTAACGGCAATATGCTCTCTAAACAGGCTATTCGCCGAACCATAGCCGCACTTAAAGTGTGCAGTGCCATTATTGAAGAGTATGCGCCGATTGTCAGAATGCGCTTTGTCGCGACCGCAGCTTGTCGTCGTGCTTTGAATTGTCAGGAATTTGAAAAAGCCGTTAACAAAGAAACCGGATTATCCATGGAAGTGATTTCCTCTAAAGAGGAAGCCAGATTAGCGGTGGTTGGTTGTATGCCGCTCTTAAATCGTATGCTTAAGCGCGCATTGGTATTTGATATCGGCGGCGGTTCAACCGAAATTTCGCTGGCGCGCATTACCGAAACGGGGAAAACGTTTATTGAAGGTTTTGTATCGCTTCCTTACGGTGTTGTGACCATTTCCGAAGCGTTTCCGGGCAAAGATATGACAACGCTCGCTTATGATACCATTGTTGAACGTACGCAAAAAATTTTGCAGGAATTTGAAGATAAGTATCATGTTCGCGAAGCAATCGAAAATCAGGAAATGCAGGTTATCGGAACATCCGGTACCGTAACGGTTTTGGGGGCCGTTCATTTAAATTTGCCGCATTATAATCGTGCGGCGGTTGACGGCTTGGCTATGTCAGGCTCAGAGATCGATAAAGTTATATCGCGTATTAAAAATATGGGCTATGAAGGGCGTTGTCGTCACTCATGTATCGGTAAGCAAAAAGCCGATTTAACCATGGCCGGCTGTACGATTATCGAAGCCTTATGCTCGTTCTGGCCGATATCCGAAATTACCATTGCCGATCGCGGTATCAGAGAAGGTATTTTGCTTGACATGATTCATCATCAAAAGAATAATTACTTCCGTAAAGACGGACGTTACAGAAGACTTTTCAGAAAAGGACGCAAATATGGCGGCAAAAAATCTGGCAGCAATTGATATGGGGACAAATTCTTGCCGTATTCGGATAACCGATCCGAACGGTAATATTATTTATCGTGAGGCTTTGACCATCAGATTGGGCGAGGGAATGCACAAAAGCGGACAATTTACGCCTGAAGCCATCAGCCGCGGATTAAAGTGTTTGACACATTTTTCAGAGTTGATGAACGATTATGATGTCGGCCATTATCGGGCAATTGCGACGGCTTCATGCCGTATGGCGGCTAACGGAACCGAATTTATTAAATCGGTCGAGGAATTGTGTAATATCAAATTCGATATTATTTCGCCGGAAGAAGAAGCTATTTTAAATTTACGCGGCGCCATGCTGAATGCACCTAAATCAGTTCCGTATATATTAGTTTATGATTTGGGCGGCGGTTCGACCGAAATTACGCTTGCGACCAATGAACAGCAACCTAAAGTTTTATACACGATATCCATACCGTGGGGTGCGCGTAACGCTTCCGAAGCATTCGATATTTTGGAATATAATGAAGAAAATGCTGAAAAATTGCGTGCCGAAGTCAAAAAATATACGCAGGATTTTTTGCTTAATTCCGAATTTTTGATGTATAAACCGAATTGTTTTTGTTTGGCGACTTCCAGTACACCGCTCAGACTGTTCAGCATGCTTGAAAAAACGCAGACTTACAATAAAGATTATGCCGACGGTTTAACCGAAAAAACAGCCGATATCAGCAAGCTGATTGATGAGATTAAAACCATGGATTTTGTAAAACTTTCGGAAAGTCCGTATATCGGGAATAATCGAGCGCCGATTTTTATGGCTGCCTGTGTTATTTTTAAAACAATCTATGAAGAATTGCAAATCGAAACATTAACCGCGTCATTAAAAGGCGCACAAGAAGCAATTATAGAGGATTTGGCGGCAAAATGGCAAAGTTAACACAATCGGCAAAGCAGGTACGCGGTCGCAAAATGCTGACCGTAAAAGTAAAAAACGCCAAATATAACAGCGTTTCTTCCAATCGTTGGTTGCAGCGTCAGCTCAATGATCCGTATGTGGCCGAGGCCAAACGTGTCGGCTATCGTTCGCGTGCGGCCTTTAAGCTTATTCAGCTTGATGAAAAATATCATTTTTTAGGTAAAGGTAAACGTATTGTCGATTTGGGATGTGCGCCGGGCGGTTGGACGCAGATAGCCGCACAGCGTAATAAAGGCAGCGGTGAAATCGTCGGTATGGATTTACTGCCGACCGAGCCGATAGAAGGCGCTGTTTTGTTACAGCAGGATTTTACGGCGCCGGAAGCACCGGATATGATTAAAGGTCTGCTACACGGTCCTGCCGATGTCGTTATGAGCGATATGGCGGCCAATACAACCGGTGTGCAGAATATTGACCACTTGCGCTCAATGGGTTTGGTTGAAGCGGCTTATGAATTTGCCAAAGAGATTTTGGCCGAGGGCGGTATTTTTATTGCCAAAGTTTTTCAGGGCGGTACGGAAAGCAATCTCTTAAACGATATGAAGCAAAATTTCACCAAAGTAACTCATTACAAGCCGGATGCCAGCCGTCAGGATTCTGTTGAAATGTATGTGGTGGCTCAAGGGTTTAAAGGCTGATCGCCGCATATTGAACAAATTAAAGATAATTTTTGATAATTAATTGAACATCTATTGACAATTAAGGCAAAGTTTATTAGCCTGATTAAAGTGTTAATCATAGGACTTAACGTTGTAATCACACCAACCCCGAGAGAAGGAAAATATGCTGAACAGTATTAATTCAAGAATTATCGGTTTGACCATCGCTCTGCTGTTTACTTTAGGGATTGTGGTGACGAGTTTTGCCACTTTGGCTTTTTATCACGATAAAGAACTGATTGTTGCCGGTAATAATGCTTCTATTGCCGCGTTTGAAAGACAAATCAATACCGATATTGCCGAGTTGGAAAAAAATGCTCTGGATTTATCCGTTATGGGGGAAGTTTATTTTCAAAAGGGTAAACAACTCGATGTCGGCGAGTATTTTACGCAAGAAATTTTGCATAATTATCCTAATTCTATGGGAAACGGTATCTATTTTAAGCCGTATAAAGTCCATGCCGACCAAAGAATCTCTTGTATTCATGCGGTTTGGGAAGAAAATCGGGAAATAGGCCTACTTCCTTCGTGTCAAAACAGTACTTTTGATTATTTCGGGCAACATTGGTATACCGAAATTATTGAAGATTTGAATGCAGGGCAGCATGTTTCTTGGGTTAAGCCGTATAGAAGTACACAACTGGGAATTTTAATGACAACGGTCGGTGCCGGTATTTATGACCAAAATCAGTTGGTCGGCATGGCTACCGTCGATTGGGAAATTGGTACGATTTTGAAAGCTATCTTACAAATTAAACCGACACCGAACAGTTTTGTGTTGTTTGCGGATAAAGTAAATAATTATGTGATTGCCACAACCGAACCGGGTATTGATAATAATCTGATTATGGGACAATCATTGGATAATATTAAATGGTATTCGGATCAACTGAAAGACGGCGTATCATTTGATTATCAGGGGGTAACTTATATTCCGTACATCAAGCAATTAAATAACGGGTTATTCTTAATTGTTAACGTGCCGTTGTTTGAGCTGTTTCATAATGCGGTGCACCATTTGAGCGTGTTGCTGAGCGTATTGCTCATTTGCACACTGGTTATCGTCAGCTTGCTTTATATCGTTTTGCGGCGCAATATCAATCAGCCGATTTCAACCTTGACGGAAATTGCCCGTCGAATCAGTCAGGGCGATTTGGATAAGGATATTCAGTTGGATAAACCTTCCGAATTGGCACAATTGGCATCGGCTTTCAATAAAATGAAGACCGATATCAAAACACAAATGATTGAACTGGCGAGGATATCCAACGAAAAAGAAAAAATGGCTTCCGAGCTTGCAATTGCAAAAAATATTCAGGCTTCGGCACTACCGACCGATTTTCCTCAAGACAACAGATTTGAAGTCTTTGCCTCGATGACACCGGCACGCTCGGTCGGGGGCGACTTTTATGATTTCTTCCCGATAGATGAAAATCACTATGCTTTTGTGATGGCAGATGTTTCCGGTAAAGGTATTACCGCTGCACTCTATATGATGTCAGCTAAAACCGCCATTAAAAATATGTTGCAAGCCGGTTATCCTTTGGAAGAGGCTATCAATAGGGCAAATGATTCTCTTTGCGATAATCATGCGGGGGGTATGTTTGTTACCGCGTTTATCGGTGTTCTTGACCTGAAAACGGGGCAGGTCCAGTATATTAATGCAGGGCATTGTGCGCCTTTAGTGAAAAAACAGACAGTTTATGAGGAAGTTAATACGAATCTGAATTTGGTTTTAGGCGCTCTGCCGGAGCATCAATATACAAGCGGTTCGTTTATGTTGGAAGATAATAATCGCCTGTTTTTATATACCGACGGTGTGACCGAAGCACAAACAAAAACGATGAAAATGTTCGGTACGGAACGCTTGCAAAATGCCTTAAATAAAAAAAATTTGTCTTTAGCGGCGACTTTAGAGCAAGTACATAAAAGCATTAAAGCCTTTATTAAAGGCGCACCGCAGTTTGATGATATTACAATGATGGTTATAGAATTTCATCAGCAAAAATAGCTTATTGTCAATCCGGTGCAGGTAAGCGGAAATTCGTTGAGCCATGTGTTTCGGCTCAGGATATTAAAGGTTGTTTTTTTGCTGGTTGACTATTGTATATGTTTCGAAGAACTCGATTAATGTCTGCAATTGCTCTTCATCAAGACTTTTAATATATTGTATAAGTTTATTTTCCAGAGAATGCTTGTTTTTGCTATCGGTTTGGACCTCCAGTTGCTTGAACATATCAATATTCAATGCATAAAGAATTTTATATAAGGTGTATGATTTAGGGCTTTGTTTGCCATTTTCAATCAGACTGACCGACGAATAGTCGGCATTGCTTAATTCGGCTAATTTTTCAATGGAATATTTGTGTTTGTAACGCAGTTGCAGGATGGCAGAGCTTAGTCTTTTTCGAAAATCCTGTTCATTGAGCATAGTGTATTCTCCTATAAAACTATCGGGAGTATACAATAATTTTTTTATTGACATTATTGTATATATACAATATAACATATTGTGTTGGCACAATACAATTTCTGTATTTAGGGCATACTTAAGTACATATATTCAGACACGTTAAAATATTTAAGGATGGCTATGGCAAAAGTAAGTGTAATTGTTCCCGTGTATAACACCGAAAAATATCTGAGGTGTTGCTTGGACAGTGTTATAGGGCAAACTTTGCAGGATATAGAAATTGTTTGTGTCAACGACGGTTCAATTGACGGCAGCCTGAAAATCTTGGAAGACTTTGCGAATAAAGACAGCCGAATCACGGTCATTAACCAAGAAAATAAAGGTCTGTCTGCGGCACGTAATGTCGGATTAAAGATAGCTGCGGCTGATTATATTTCTTTTATTGACAGTGATGATTTTGTTCATCCTACATTTCTTGAGCGATTGTATAGTGCTATACAAGATACAGATAGCGATATTTCCGGGTGTAATTTTACAAAAATTCGGGAAAATTCGGCAATTATTCCTTCAAAAAAAGAGGCAGAACATATTTATGAACCGGCTCTGGAAGTGTTGTTAAACAGAAAAAATTTTATTCATTTTAATGTTTGGAATAAACTCTATAAACGTGAACTTATTCGTGGTGTCCCTTTTATTGAAGGCATGTATTATGAAGATTGGGTATTTAATACTTGTGTTTTTGCTAAGGCGGCATCTTTTGTGTGGTTAAATACACCTTTATACGGGTATAGAATCTCCGAAAATTCTATTATGCGCAGTTCGTACAGTCTTAAAAAGATGAATGATTATGTGGCCGGCATAGAAGGCGTGCGCAATTTTTTTTATAAAAATTATCCGAACTTGTGGGAACAGGTGAAACAGACACGTATTGCGCGCACGACAAAAATGATGATGAACAGTGCTATCAGGTCGAAGAATGATGAAATCATAGATGAAACCAAGAAGGCTTTACGGCAATTATGTGCAAAGCAAATCATCGGATATCACGGTTTATCTTTACAAAATAAAATTAAACTTTTCAGATTTTTACACTAGGAGATTAGTGATTATGTTGTTAAATGAGATCCAAAAACAAATTGACGCTCATAACATTGTATCTTTTGATATATTTGATACTTTACTGTTGCGTCCCTACGTCAAGCCGACGGATTTATTTTTGCATTTGGAAAAGTTAGAAAATGCCGATGGTTTTGCCAAAGCCCGTATCGAGGCACAAAACAGAGCCTATAATAGTATGCAAAGCAATAAAGAAGATATTACCATTGATGAAATTTATGATGAGATTGCTGGTGAATACAAAAATCTAAAGCTAAAAGAGATGGATTTGGAATACGAGGTATTACGTGTTAATCCGGAAATGAAAGAGGTATATGATTATGCCTTAAAGCAAGGTAAGCGTATTATTATTGTTTCTGATATGTATCTGCCAGAAAAGTTTTTATCTAAAGTTTTGAAAAAAAATGGCTACAAAGGCTTTGAAAAAATTTATGTTTCCGGAGATAGAAAAAAAAGAAAAGGTACGGGAGAACTTTATAAATTTGTTACTAAAGAATTATTGGTGGAAGAAAATAATATTTTGCATATCGGCGACAATAAAAACAGTGATTATAACGTGGCGCAACGTGAGGGAATAGATTCATTCTGGTATGAGCAAGTAATTCAAAGATATTTGAGGCAAAATGAAAAAGCCAAAATGTTTTTGGAAAAATATCCGAACAATTTAGAAGTTTCGGTTATGATAATGGCCTTTGCTTTGCATTGGCTGGAAAATCCAAATGAAGAATTTTGGGCACGTATTGGCTATGAATATGGCGGTCCGATGGTTTATGCTTATATGCGTTGGGTAGAAGAGCAGGTCTTAAAGGAAGGTATAAAAGAAATTTTATTTGTGGCACGTGACGGTTATTCATTGCAAAAAGTATTCGATTCTTTCGGTCACAAAGATATTAAAACCCATTATATCTATGCCCCAAGACAAGTTTTTATAAATTGTAATATAGAGCAGGCAATGAATGATGGAAGAGAAATATTTTTATTGAGAGAATATCAAAAAAAGAATGAATTTATAGAGCAAGCAGCAAAATATATAAGGAATAAAAGTGAAGCTCATGCATTTATTAATGACAATATTAAATTATTTATAGATATTGAAAAAAAGGAAAAAGAAAATTATGCTAAATATATTGATAGTTTTAGCATAGGAAATAATGCTTGTATCATTGATACCAGAAGTTCGTTGCTATCGTCCACAAAGCTAATTAGTTACTTTTTAAAATATAAAGTTAAAACATTTTTATACAGCGCATATAAAAATGCTTTAAATCACGATGGATACAAAGTTGAAGCATTTAGTTATGATCTCATAAAAAACGATAAAATATTATGTTGGGATTTTTATGAATATATGATGACGTCTCCTGAACCGCCTCTTTGTGGTGTCGTGGATGATAAACCGGTGTATAAAGAAATTACGGAAGAGGAGAGTAAGAGAGAAAAAAGGTATTTTTATATATTAGCCGGAATACTTGATTATGCTCAAAATGTAAATAATTTTAATTTTTTTTCTTGTGAAATAGTAAAAGAGTGGGCAGATATATTATTTATAAATCCAAATAATATTGAAAAGTCCATTTTATCCCAAGTGAAGATTGCAGGAGATGAAGCGCATGAAACATATCGGCCATTATACGATTTTTCACGTAATGAAAAAGGATTTAAAACCACAAATAAAAACGTTGCTAAATACGCAGTATTAGGAATTCCATTGTTGAAGATTAAATCAACAAATTATTACTCTTTTAAATTTAATGATAATTGTGTTAAAAATAAAATTATAGTTTTGGGATTGCCACTCTTTAAAAGCATTGTTTCTTCGTGGTTTTATAAACTTACTTTCTGTGGCCTGCCTTTGGTCTGTACTAAAAGTACCAATACTAAAAAAAGTTTACATCTATTAGGTTTTCCTTTGTATAAAATTACAGGTAACTTCAAGAAAGTCTCCCATCCTAAAGAAAATGCTGTGAATCTTAATCTTTTGACAGGGTATGATTTTTGTAAAATCATGGTAAACAATAACAGAATTATGGAACGTAAATTATCAACATTTGCATTACATCAGAAAACTTTTCCACAGTTTAAGGGAATTAACAAAGGGAAAAATGTAGTAATTGTGGCAACTGGGCCTACGCTATCTGAATTTAAACCAATTAAAAATGCTGTTTATATAGGTGTTAATCGCGCTATTCAATTCAATAAAGTACATTATGATTATTATTTCATACAGGATTTTTCCGGAGCAACACCGAATTATATTGAAGATGTTTATAATTATAAAAATTGCACTAAATTTATGGGATTAACATCGGAAGATATAGAACCTCAAAGAACCATTCCTGAAATGTACGGAGAAGGTGAAGACATTTTCCGTTATCGTACGGATTGGGAGCATCTCCCTTTGTTTGAAACGAAATTTTCTTATGATTTATCGACAACCGCTTTAGGTTGTGGCGGAACTGTTGTGTTGCCAGCATTACAATTCGCATTATGGACACACCCGAAAAGAATTTATTTGGTAGGTTGTGATACAACAACATCAGGATATTTTGACAATAAGAAAATAAACGGAAATTTTCTGGTACCAAATGAGTTGGTAAAAAAATATCGTGAGTTTGCTAATTTTGCTCAACAATATTATCCAGATGTGGAAATTATATCAATTAATCCAGTAGGATTAAAGGGAATATTTAATGATGAATATCAAACAAAAGCAGTATAAAAATGAGGGCGCAAAAGACATATATGAGGCAACCATTCACGGGGTGTTTGTAAACAGGTCTTGTGTACCAATTTGCATTGCAGTACATTGAATTACAGTGATGATTTTTTGTAAGGCTATGACATGTCCACCGTAATATACAACGAGTTAGCATTGTAAACACCCTTTTATCAA
>CAMVHF010000012.1 GCA_947167235.1 uncultured Alphaproteobacteria bacterium | reverse complement strand
TTTAGGCTCGATTTTGAAGCTGTGTACCGAACGTCGCGGCTCGCAAGAAGATTTCACCTATGGCGGTAATCGTGCCATGGTCGTTTATAAAATACCGCTCAGCGAAATTGTTTTTGATTTTTATGACCGCTTAAAGTCTATCAGCAGCGGTTATGCCAGCTTTAATTATGAGCTTATCGGTTATGCACCGGCCGACTTGGTTAAAGTGCAGATTTTAATCAATGAAGAACCGGTTGATGCTTTAGCCTTTTTGTGTAACCGAACTGAGGCCGAAGCGCGCGGTCGGCAGATTTGCGGTCGTTTGAAAGATTTGATCCCGAGGCATTTGTTTAAGATTCCGCTGCAGGCTTCCATCGGCGGACGTATTGTTGCGCGTGAAACCATCTCGCCGATGCGTAAAGACGTAACCGCTAAATGTTACGGCGGTGATGTGACGCGTAAACGTAAACTTTTGGATAATCAAAAGAAAGGTAAACAGCGTATGCGTCAATTCGGTAAAGTTGAAGTGCCGCAATCGGCGTTTATTGAAGCTTTAAGAATCGGTGATAATTAATTCAAAGTGTGATCTTCATCAACAAAGCTGGCTATAACACTATCCAAGCGCGGATTGTGATATTGTTTGCCTTCATCTATCGTTGCCGTATCGGCAAAATATTCAATAAAGATTATTTGGAACGGATCGGCGTTATTAACCGCGGCTGCAGTTTGTTGTGTTTGCGGCGGTACTTGCTGGGTAACCGTTATCTCAACCGGTGCTTGAGCCTGTTGTTGAGCCGTTTGAACGGTATTTGCTTTTACAGACGAAGATTGTTGCGGGGTAAGAGTTGGTGATTTCAAACCGGCCTGTTGTTGGGGTTGAGTTGTTTTGTTCGGCGTTTTTATGGTTCTTTTTAATACGCCGGTATTTGCGGCAGATGCCGTTTTTTGTGTCGGTTTAGTTATTCTGGCAACCGGTTGTCGGGCATTAGTCGCTTTAGCATTTGTTGGCGATGTTGTGCGGACGGATTTTGTTTGTCGCGCTTGTTGAGGCGATTGCTTTTGTGTTGTACCGGATTGTAACGCATTTTTCGGCATAAAGAAATTCGGTTTTTTAACCGTTCTTTGTACTGTTTGTGCCGATACGACCGTTATGCCGCATAATAAAATAAATAGAATTAGAATAACTTTTTTCATACCAACCTCTTCTTTTTAGGACATTATATATTTAAAATGTTAACGCAGATTTAAGAAAAGTTTTTTTATAATTAAGGTATGAGAAAAGGACTACTGACAATTTTGGCGTTAATCGGTTTGATATCGGTTTCATCGGTATCAAATGCCGCCGATGTGCCGGCTCATATTTTTAAGCAATGCCGCGAAAAAGCTAAAACCATAAAATTAACGCGTGTGACCTATAAGTTCGGCAAATTAATCTTTGATAATACCAAGTCAACCGGTCAGGTACGCAAAATGTGCTATAACGAGGGAGCTGCCGGCTGTTTTGAGCGTACGACGGCGGCGTATAAATTCGGGGTGGAAGATTATCTGAAATTTGATATCGGCAAATATATATGTGTTGTTCCGCAGTTATATGCCGATTATTTTTGGCATGATGCCCGTATTTTTATTACAAGAGAATATAACGCTTGCCAAATAAGGGCTGTTTTACGCCATGAATTACAACATTTTACCATTTGGAAGTCGACGCAAGACAGCATTTTGACCGAAAGCAAAAAAGCTTTAACCGAATTAGCCATGAAAAATGTGCGTGTCTTTTCCGAGCAAAGTAATATGCCTGATTTGATTCCGGTTATTCAGCAGACATTAAAAGATATTAATAACAGATGGAATAGTATCAGCGACAAAAATAATGCTTTATTGGATAAAATTGACCATGATATGGAAACGGAAGTCAATTACAGAGTTTGCATGCCGTATTCGATAGAATCATTTTAATATAACAATATCTTCCATTTCAGACATTTGTTTTAATAAAGTCGGATTTTGAACGTCTAAACCCTGACCGATTCTTCTTAAATCGGTTAAATAATTATCAAAGCTTTGGTAGAAGAATTCATATTCATGTTGTCGGATTTTGGGTATTTGTTTGTCTTCCAGCATATCTTGATGTAACCGATTATAAGTGAAAATATGCTTTTTTTCATTATTAAATACCGAAATATAGGTGACTTTTTTCCAATGCCCTTTTATGCTGCCATGTTGCTGCAGGTATAAATCGGGATTTTGGGCTTCTATAATATAGACTTTATCGTTTTCTTCGGTTTCAGACAATATTTTTTGATAATTATCTTTGGTTTCTTTCATCTGTCGGCGAGATTGCGTAATTTCCTGACTTGATTGATCTTTAATCATATAGTTCGCCAGTTGATAGGCTTTTGATTGCTGAGACCATTGATTTATAATTTGATGCAGTTGAGCGGTATTATTGTTAATTCGAGCGAATTCATCTTGCAACAGAGTGTTTAATTGCGCTTTAGATAAAGCAAATGAATTTTTTATGCTTTTGATATATGCATCGGTAAGGTGGTTGGCTTTGGCAATTTCATCGACGGGTGCCTGTTTTATCGACATTTTTCTTTTATTAAAAATCGGTTGCGGCGAATTTGTGCTTCGACTTGCGGCCATACCGGCACCACGATTAAGCCGAGGCATAATTGCCGGCTTTTCGACAGGTGTCTTAAAAGCGTTATCCGGTACAAAAAATGAAGGTTTTTGAGCGTTTGCCGTCATAGCGGTAAAGGCTAAATAAATCCATGCAAAAATTATTATCCAGTATATTATCAGTATTTTTTTCATAAGATTATCATATAATATATGTATTAACGTAGGCTTAAGAAATAAGTGATATATTGTGAATCGTATCTCGGAGATTAAGCTATGCGTGTTTTGTTAACTTATTTGAGCATTGTGGTCGCGTTTATTGGTCTTATGGCGGAAGCTCGGGCCGCTTCGTATAATTTTTTGCAACAAGAATGTCGTGAACTTGCCGGCGCTAATCCGCCGAAAATTGAAATTGTTTATAATTACGGAAAATTAAAGTATAATACGGAATTATATCAGGTCGATTTGGCTAAACTTGATGCCTCTCTTAATCACAGAAACAGAAAAGATTTAAACGGCTTAACCGATTTGGCTCCCGAAATTAATATCGAAGGTATCGAATTAAAATATAAAACTATGGAAAGCAGCCGAGTCTGTGTATATCCGCAAACATTGAAAATTTCGGTAAAATATACACCGGTTATTTATATTTTGAAAACATTGTCTAAAGATTCGTGTAAATATAAAATGGCCGTGCGTCATGGAAAAGCCCATGTCGATTTGGGATATACGGCTCTTAATTTGTTGGTTAAGGCACTTCGTAACAAATTACCTGACATTGCTCAAAGTTCTGCCGTAAATGTTATCGAATCCGCAGATGATCAGAAAGCGTTGAAAATTATGAATGAGCTTTATCAAAAACAGGTACTCATATTATGGGAAGTATTTAATAATGCTCTTAAAGAAAAACAATTGCTGTTAGACAGCGATGAGTTTTTTGCCCGAGAATCTAAGATGTGTCTGTAATTCGGAGATATTTATGCGTAAATTGATGTCTGCTTGTTGTATATTGATGTGCATATTAGCTGATGCACACGCCGAATCGTACGAGCAGGTACAGCAGCAGTGCTTGGAAATAGCCGCACAAAATCCGCCGCAGGTTGAGATTATTTATAATTATGGAAAACTGCGCATTAATACCGATTTTGATCAGGAACAATTGCAAAAATTCCATTATGATATGACTAAGGAAAAGGCTGAAAATCTGAATGGTTTAACTTCATTGCAGCCTTCAATTTTGCTGGATGGCCTTAATAAAATGGACTATCGCGTTTTGCCGAACGGATATTATTGTCTGTTCCCGACGGCCTTAAATGTTAAAGTATATTATGAGCCGGTTATTTATATATTAAAAACCATTTCCAAAGGGACGTGTCGATATAATTTGACCTTAAGACATGAATATACACATGTCGATATCGGCTATACGGCCATGAACCTGCTTGTTCAGGCCCTTAAAAATCAATTACCGTTGATTGCAATGCAAACCGGTGTCAGAGCGATGCCCGAAGATAAGGCAACAGCCGAGTTGGCCGAGATGAATGATGCTTATCAGGCTCAAGCCATGCAGATATGGAATTTGTTTCAACAAGCACTTAAACAGCAACATCAAAAGCTTGATGTTCATGAAACGTATGCGCGCGAGACAGCTATGTGTAAATAGCTCTCAGCAGATGATTTTATTTAAGAATTCCAAGCAGGCTTCAATATTGTCAACGGCATAATCAATGTATTGGACCCCGTTTTTGTTTTCTTTACCATGGCATAATCTGACGGTTATCATACCGGCTTTTTTAGCGAATTCCAAATTGGAATAACTGTCATCAACAAAGACGCAATCTTCAGGTTTGACATTGATCTTTTGGCAGAATTTCAAGTAAACATCCGGACTTTCATTTTTCTTAAAGCAATCAAATTGCTCGACGGAGTAATATTTGCCGTCAAAAAACTCAAGTAGGCCGATATGTTTTAAAATGGCCGTGCAAGCATTATAAGAGCTTGTCGATAAGATATATTGCGGGCATTTAAGCTGCTTAAGTCCGTCTAACAGACCATGATATGGTTTTATAGGATAAAGATTTTCTTCTTTGCGTTTGTGGTAGGCATCAAACATATCTTTTTCATCTATGCCGTATTTTTCAACAAAAATGGCACCGCCGTCACGATATATTTTATAAGATTGGGTTACCAGAGCTTTAGCCGTTTCAAAATCCATATCTAAGTTCAAATCCTCAATAGCCGCTTCGGCGGTGATTTTATCCAAAAGATCGTGGAATTCCGGTGTTTCACGGTATAATGTGTTGTCTAAATCCCAAACAATAATCTTATTTGCCATATTAATTATCCTTATATTTAAACCTTAAAAAATATAACATATTTTTAGTAACCGTCAAGCCAAAAGATTATCGGTTGAATTTTACGGATGTGCAAATATATAGCAGGTATGAAAAATATATGTTTGAAATGTTTTTTGATATGCCTGTGGAGTTCGGTTTCGGTTTTTTCGTATACCGATTTGCGCTATTTTTCCAAAGATGGAAAAAAGGATAATTATATCCTGTATTTAATGGAAAATTTGCTTGCGGAACCGCTTGAACTGACAATTACTTTTTTTGATTGAGCCGAGCTTCAACCAGAGGTGTAATTTCGTTAATTACATCGGAAATGCTTAAATATGACGTGTCAATAATGACGGCGTCTTCTGCCGGTTTCATCGGTGCCGCGGAACGTTTTGAATCGCGCTCGTCACGGGCAATGACATCTTCAAGAACTTTTTCATAAGTGGTATCCATGCCTTTGGCAATGTACTCTTTATAGCGGCGTTCGGCTCGTACTTCGGCCGAAGCGGTAATGAATAATTTTAAATCGGCATTCGGACAAATGACGGTACCGGTGTCCCGACCGTCATAGATAACGCCGTTCGCCGGTGTGCCGTCGGCAAATATCGGATTAAGTGCAAAATTTTTCTGCATTGCCAATAAAGCCTGTCGCACTTCAGGATATGCTGAAACGACTGACGCTGCCCGTCCGCCGATATCTGATCTGAAATCGGGATGATGCGAAAGTTCCATCATCTGCGGAAAAGTTAAGTTTTCGGCGATTTTAAGCGCTTGTTGTTTGTTTTCTAAGTTTTCACCTGTCAGAACCATTTGCAAACCGACGGCACGATAAACCATACCCGTATCAAAATAGGCCAGCTTATAAGTTTTTGCCAGATGTGCGGAGAGTGTTCCTTTACCGGCAGCGGCCGGTCCGTCTATGGTGATAATCATTTCTTTTACCTTATAAAAATTTTACTAATTTATATTTCATTAACATATCTTCCGTTATAATGCCAATTAAAAATGGATTTATACAAAGTTTTTTGAGAAAACAAACTTGTCGCGGAGATACGCAGATGAAGCTTTTAATTGCGGATGATCATGAACTTTTTTTGCAAGGTTTGGAATTTATTTTGCATAAAGAGTATCCTAAAGCCGAAATTGTTTCGACAAACAGTTATACCGGCATTTTTGATGTCTTGGACAAGCAAAAAGATTTTGACTTGATTATAACCGATTTGGCAATGCCCGGATATAATTGGCTGGATGCCATCGTAAAAATGCACGAAATATGTTCCGAAACGCCGATTATTATTATTTCGGCGGTATTTGATCGCGAGATTTTGCAAAAAACATTTGATATCGGGGTATCGGGTTATGTTTCAAAATCGTTCCCAAACAATATTATCATAAGTGCTATTAATTTAGTATTGGCAGGTGGTATGTATATTCCGCCGGAAGTTTTGCATATGAGCCTGAAATCTACACCGGAGCCGGTAAAAGATTTGATTAAAGATTTGGATGATGTTAAATCAACCGATCACAGAGAAAAAAATAAAGGCATTACACCTCGTCAATTGGAAGTTTTGCAGTGTTTATCCGAAGGATTATCCAATAAGCAAATTGCGTATAAGTTGGGCTTAAGTGAGGGAACGGTAAAAATCCACATTACATTGTTGATGCGGACGTTAGATGTAAATAATCGTGTGTTAGCTGTCAGAGAGGCGGTTAAACGCGGACTTTTGAAAGAGACAAAGTAGGAGCCGAAATGACAGATAAAGTCGAATTACCAGCTTATATGAACATTTTAGGGAATCAGATATACGGTGATTCTATTGCTTGCGGTGTGCTTGATGATAATCGGGTTGTCACGTTGCTTAATTTAGGTGCAAATAATAAAATCATTAAGGAGTTGGTGCAGGAAATTACCAAAAATGCTCATGTTTTACAAATCGGGTTAACTTTCGGTAATGAAATTCGTTCCGTCTATAATAAAGTCTGCGTGCAGGGAAAATTTGATATCTTTGATATATCGCCGTTGCAGGTTCGGCGTGCTAAGGCAAAGTATCAGCATTTTAATATCAATATTACGGAATACGATGCCGCGATGCCGTGGGACGAAAAATACGATGTGATTATTTGCTATAATCTTATTCATGAATTGCCGCTTAAAACGCGCCGTAAAGTGATGGATAATGTGTTGAACGGCTTGACAAACGGCGGCAAGGCCATATTTATTGATTGTGCTGAGCCGACACCGTTAAATCCGTTCAAATGGCCGTTGTTTTGGTTTAACAGACTATATCGTCCGTTTGCCGAAAGTCTGTGGAATTCGCCGATAGAGGATTTTTGCAGCGATAAAGATGCGTTTCGCTGGCAACATACTTATTACTGGGGACGAATTCATCAAAAAACCGTTGCCGTGCGCAAAATCTTGAGCAGCGAAGATGTAAAAAAGCTGACTAATCTGTTTCGTAATTCGTAAATAAACAAGTCTAAAAATTCGAGTTTTTTATTGAAAAAATGATTCTTGCGGTTTATAGTCAAGAAGATTTAATAGTATTTAATAATGGAAGAAAAAAATGGCAAATGAAGCAAATATTCACAGAGAATCTCGTTTAGTAAAATTAAAAACATTGCAAGAAAAAGGATATAATCCGTATCCGTATAGATTTGTTCCGAACGCGTATGCCGCTGATTTACAAGAAAAATATAAGGATTTGGAAGCCGGTGTCGATACCGAAGATCGCGTGACAATCGCCGGTCGTGCCATGGCTGTTCGTAACAGCGGAATGTTTGTTGATATAAAAGATAAAACAGGGAAAATACAAGCTTTTTGCTATAAAAAAATCCTTCCGGAAGCCGATCAGGAAATCTTAAAATGCGTTGATGTCGGCGATATGGTCGGCGTGACCGGTTTTGTACGCCGCACACCGCGCGGAGAATTGACGATTGCCGCCGAAAAATTTGATATTATTTCAAAATCGCTGCAAACGCTGCCGGAAAAATTCCACGGCCTGACCGATACCGATGCCAGATATCGCCAGCGTTATGTTGATTTTATTATGAATGATGACAGTAAAGAAGTATTCAAAAAACGTTGTCAGATTACATCGGCCGTTCGTCGTTATTTTGAACAACATGATTTTTTGGAAGTCGAAACACCGATGTTGCACCCGATTATGGGCGGTGCCAACGCCAAGCCGTTTATTACACATCATAACGCTTTGGATATGGACTTGTACTTGCGTATTGCGCCGGAATTGTATTTGAAAAAATTGGTTGTCGGCGGTTTTGATCGCGTGTTTGAAATCGGTCGTAACTTCCGTAACGAGGGGATTGATAAAAACCATAATCCGGAATTTACAGGTTTGGAAGCATATCAAGCCTATGCCGATTATAATGATATGGCAAATTTAATTGAGGATTTGGTTCGTTTTGTTGCTAAAGAAGTTTTAGGTACAACCGTGCTGAAAATCGGTGAAAATGAAGTGGACGTTGCCAAACCGTTCCGCCGCGAATCGATTGTAAATCTGATTAAAGAAAAGACAGGTATTGATTTGTTGCAGGCCGAAACTCTTGAACAAGCTCAAGAAATGGCAAAATCGGTCGGTGTTGATGCCAGTGCCTGCTCTTGTTGGGGCAAGGTCGTGCAAGAAGTGTTTGATGAGCGTGTTGAGGCAACACTGATTGAGCCGACTTTTGTAATGGATATGCCGCGTGATATTTCACCGCTTGCCAAAACACATCGTTCAAACCCTCGTTTGGTTGAACATTTTGATGCTTATTTAGGCTGTATGGAAATCGGCTGTGCTTATTCTGAGTTATCTAACCCGCTTGAACAGAGAGAACGTTTTGAAGCCGAAGTCGCTGCCCGAGAAAACGGTGATGATGAAGCTCAAATGTTGGATGAAGACTTTATTAATGCTTTGGAAAACGGTTTTCCACCGTCCGGCGGTATGGGAATGGGTATCGACCGTTTATCTATGCTTTTAACCGGTGCCGAAACTATTCGTGATGTTATTGCATTCCCGACATTAAGAAAGAAAGATTAATTTATGAAAATTAAGAAGTTCACAATTTTTGTTTTCTTTCTTCTGGCAATTGCGTTGGCAGAAGGCTCTATTGTTATGTACGATATTTTTCATCCGGATAAAGATGTTTTTACCGTTGATTCTCAGGAATTTGACGTGCCGGTTCGTAAAGTTATCGTCAAGCCGTTTTTGTTTGAAACGCATGAAGCTAAGCATGTCGAAGATGTGTTGGACAATGTGTCGGCGGAGATTTCTAATAATTTGATGAAGAAAATCTATATGTCAAAGCCGAGCACGTCTGCAAAATCCGGATTGCAAAATATGCCAGATAAGGATGAACAGAGTAATTCGCTTCAGAAAGTATCGTCAGATACATCGGCGGCAGTTGTGCCGAGCGGTTCGGCATTAATAGCCGTCGTGATTGATGATGTCGGGTTGAGTGAGCCGTTTGTTAAAGATATGGAAAAGTTATCTAAGCCGTTAACGGCTTCTTTTTTGCCATACGGGGCTTCGAATCAGAATCAGGCCGAGCGCTTAAAAACTGCCGGACATGAAGTTATGCTGCATGTGCCGATGATGCCGCATGTTCCGGCGGATTTGGCACCGGTTACATTGTCTCCGGAAATGCCTAAAGATGAAGTTCAAAAAGATTTTACGGATATGTTGGAAAGATTTGGCAATGTCGGTATGGTCGGAATTAACAACCACATGGGAAGCTTATTTACCGAGCGTGCCAAGAATATGGGATATGTTATGGAGATTTTGAAAGATCGCGGTATGTTTTTTTTGGATTCGAAGACAACCGGTAAATCTGTCGGAAAGAGTGTGAGTGCCGAATATGGTGTGCCGTATATTGCCAGAGATGTGTTTTTGGATAATGAAAATAAGTATGACTACGTTATGGGACAATTGAAACAGACCGAACGTATTGCCGCAAAACGCGGGTATGCGGTGGCTATAGGTCATCCGCATTCTCAGACATTGAAAGCCTTACAAACATGGCTTAATGATGTGGAAACGCGCGGGTTTAAGCTTGTTCATTTGTCAGAATTGGTAAAAAAAATAAATAAAAATTAAAAATTATAAAAAAAGTTCTTGACCTTAGCAAAAAATATAGGTATATATGCTTTTGTTAAGAAAAACGGTCCCATCGTCTAATGGTTAGGACATCACCCTTTCACGGTGGCAATATGGGTTCGAGTCCCGTTGGGATCACCAATACACAAACCTCCCTTTTCGGGAGGTTTTTTGTATTGGTGACCTTTAGGATCGAAGCCATATTGCCATGGCAATGTTGACGACGGGCGAAGGTTTCTTATTGCAATACATTGACAAAGAGAGCTTTATCTGGTATATTTATTGTAGTAAAAGGTAACAGAGAGGGTGCTATGAACAATAATAAAGATTTAAAAGAAATGGAGGAAAAGAAAGAATTAAAAAGAATGATGTTGTGGACGGCAGCGTTTGTGGCTGCTGCATTTGCTACAAAAATAGCATTCCCTGAAAAAATCCCTTTTGAACAAAAAGTTGATGTGCAAAAAACGCCGGAAGAAGAGCTTATGAGAGCGGCCGTGCTGGGTGATCTTAGAGAATTTCAACAGATTTTTAGTGAAGGCGCTGATATTAATTATCAAGATCCTAAAACGGGTAAAACCGTTCTTATGGAGGCTATAGATAATAACAGATCATTATTGAACCAGGGCAGTGCGTGTGAAATGGTAAAAACAGCGTTGGAAAGTAAAAAAGTAGATTTAACACTGCAAGATAGCTGTGGACATACGCTTAAAGATTATGTTAAAGCGACAATAGCAGGTCTGGATCGACAATCATCTGCGTTTAATCCCTATGTGGGAGGTGCAGCTGCCGGGTCATTGAGTGAGAGATGGAAAGAGGTTTTGAAAACAATACAAACGATGCAACAAAAAGAGGCAAATTCATCAGTTAAAAAAACGAACTTTCATGCTTTTTATATGGCAAGAGAAGGGAGAAGTTCGTAATTTTCGGCTCAAAGTATTATAAATATCAATAATTTCTTTAAATTGAAACAAACCGACTTTATGTGATTATCTTGATATATCTTTATCATATTGTTAAAATATCTTGGAATAATCACAAAATAATGAAGGAGTTCCTTAATATGAAAAAAAGTCTTAAAATTTGCGTATGCTATCATCGACCGGCATTTATCTTTGATGAAGAGTGTTTTGTGCCAATGTGGTCGGGAAAAGATGTTGCTCACGAGATTTCTAAAGAGGGTAACGCACTTTCGGAAAAGCAAATTGATTGGATGGAGAAACATTGTGTTGGCGATAATACAGGAGATAATATATCCAAAGAAAATCGTAAATATTCGGAAATAACGGTTTTGTATTGGGTTTGGAAAAATTATGCTAAATTAGGCAATCCGCAATATATAGGTTTCATGCAATACAGAAGGCATTTTTTATTAAAAGGTAATAGTTTTGAAGGAATTGAAGCTGATAATTTTAATCAAATTTACATTGATAAAATTCCGGACAATTATGCTAAAGAAATAGGACTGACAGAGGACAATATTTTAAGCATTTTGAGAAATTATGATGGTATTGCGGCTTGTAATGATACAAAACAAAGCATCAGAGCTTATAATGAGACGCACTTTTCTCAGGATATTAAATATTATAACAAAACGCTGGAAATTATAGATACGGATTGGCAAAAAATAGCTCCTGCCGCACATCGCTATGAACGAGAAACATATCATTCTTGGTCGCAATGCTTTGTGATTCAAAAAGAAATCTTTTTTGAATATTGTGAATTTTTGTTTGATGTTTTGAAAAAACTTGATGATTTTTGCAAAGACGACTATCAAAAACTAAGTGTTGAGCAACAGCGAATTTTAGGATATGCGGCTGAAAACCTTTGGGGGATTTATTGGAGATATTTAACCGATAAAGGCTTGAAATTTAAATGTGTTCCTCTTGTTGTTAACAAAAACCCATTTATATGATGCAATAGTGATATTAACTATGCCAAGAGAGCCACATCGCTTAATTGATATTTTTATTTACTTTAGCGTTTGATTATTCTATATTTTTATCAAACAGGTTATGTGAAAAGGTTTCTAAATGGCTATAAACAAACATAAAGATATCATCATAAACAAGTATACGGAATATGACGAAGATGCTCGCTTGGTCAGAGATCGAGGGCATAATATAGAATATTTAACAACGATGCGTTATATTCAAAAGTTTTTAAAAAAAGGCGCAAAAATACTCGAAATCGGAGCCGGAACGGGCCGCTATTCTATTGCTTTGGCCAAAATGGGCTACGATGTAACAGCCGTTGATTTAGTGCCAAAGCATGTTGAAATAATGAAATCTAAAACGCAGCAAATAAAAAATTTTAAGTGTGCGATAGCCGATGTTTTGGATTTAAGCCAATTTGACGATAACAGTTTTGATATGGTCTTAAACTTTGGGCCGATGTATCATTTGTTCAACCAAAAAGATAAAAAACAGGCCATCCGTGAAACGTTGCGGGTTGCCGCAACAGATGGTATTTGCATGTTTGCTTATTTACCGTGTGCATCTTTTATGACCGGCTACGGATTACGCCAACAATGTGTTAGTCATTTATATTCGGCAATGGATAAAACCGGACGGGTTAAGGATGATCCATCAGAAGTGTTTACCTGTTTTTATATCGAGGATTTTCAAAAACTCTTTGCCAAATCAAATACCGAATATATTACAAATGTGGCAACAGACGGTATTGCCTATGCCATGCAAGAATGGGTTGAAGAATTGTCTGAAGAAGATTATCAAGCATTTTTAAAATGGCATTTTATGACATGCGAGAGATTGGATCAACAAGGATTCAGTTCACATCTGTTGTATATTTGCCGAAAGAAATAGTATTATTCTTGGCAGATACAAAAGGAAAAGTTGCAAATGGTTACCGAAATCAAATTTTGTTTACCGGTCGGAAAATGGTGGTTTTTAAGTCCTTACGCCGAATTTCCGATCAATATCGAAGTTGATGGAAAGTTTTATACTTTTCCGACAGTTGAACACTATTATCAGGCAATGAAATTTTATGCTACGGACGAACGTTTTAATGTGATTTTAAATTTAAAAAATCCCGATGATGCGCGGCTTATAACCAAAACACCGGCTTATAAAATCAATCGCCGAGCCGATTTTGATGAGCATAAATTTGCTATTATGGAAAAAGGAATGCGTGCCAAATTTACCCAAAATCCGCAAGCATCCGAAATGTTAAAAGCAACCGGCAAGGCTGTTTTGGTAAAATCTTGTGAAATATGCTATAAATGCGGATTTGGCATTGGAAGCGGTCAAAACCGTATGGGAAAAATCTTGATGAAAATCCGTGACGAATGGTCCGATTTGTCATGATAAAACTCAACATTTCCGGTATAAACAGGGCTCTTTTTAGGGCTCTGTTTTGTATGGTATACTAAGAAAAACTTGACACTGAGTTGCAAAAGTGATAACATCATACTGATAGTGCAGGTTAGCGCTTGTTGCCTACCCATTGGCGAACTCGAACCGAGATAACTGTTTTATTCTATATGTAACAAAATTCTTAAAATAGGGAATTTTTTTGATCAGGTAGGCATCAGAAGTTTTGTGTTCCCGCTTAGGAGTTTTGTGTTATGACTGATATCAAATTAATCCCGGATCAAAAGACTTTAGAAGAACGTGCCGCTCGCGGACAGTTACTTGTTGATAACAAAAATATTGCCGATGTTTTGTTTGAAAATGCAACCTGTTTGACGGCAAATGTTTTAAATAGAGTTGATTTTGACTACATGTGGAATTTAGAGCAACAATATAGAAAACAACATCCGAAACAACGGTTTTATTTTGTTGACGAACATACGCCGTTGGCTTTGCATTTCAGATTTTACTTTCATTACTTTTCAAATGGTGTCTTGGTACATAGGGTTCTGGGTAGAGAGGCAGAAAGTTATATCAAACATATCAAAGAAATGCTTTCATATCACGGATATGAGATTAAAAAAATACTCGGACCTAAGAATTCTTTGGAAGAAAGGGCGTACAGAGATGTATTTATAAGTATTTACAATAAAATTGCGAAAACTTATGTCAAAGAAGCAAAATTAGCAATCAAAGAAATTCCGGATGTCGATGAATTCGTAGAGCAATGCTTCAGCAAAAATAATGTATTGCTGACGGCAACGGGCGATTTCAATACAGATTGCAGAGAATTTTTGGCTCTTTTTTCAAGCGGTCATTTTTACGTTTCTGATGAATATAAAGGCGAAATGAGCTTTAAAGGCTCTATTCCGGTATATCAATTTATGGATAAACACAAATATCTGGTTTATTTTGAACCTGTTTATGTTCCGCAAGATTATATCTGGGCCTTATATAAAAAGGCACAAAATTTCGATTGGTATGCATCTGAAAAATCTGAAAAAGATACGGAGATATCTAATATCGAAAAACAAAAAATGCTGGATTTTATAGATGGTTTATTTGCTGGAAACAGGTGCCTTTGTGCTGTGAATCCGCGGGCACCATATAATGAAAGTATGCTTTCTTCAGGCAGTGATACATCTCCTGAATACAAAAGATATGCCTTGTTTGAAGACGGTACTTTATTGTTATCCGATGATCTGTATGGTGAGCATAATGAGGACAGTATTCTTTTGCAGACGCTGCATAACTGTTTTCCGCAAATGAATTTTAAGAAAAAATTTGTTCCGGATTATTATGTTTCCGAAATACTTAATCAACTACCGCAGCGGCAAAAAAAAGCTGCAGAAATCTACACGGATTTATTGAAGCGAAAAGCCAAAAGATTAGAGAAAATTTATAATATTAAGCATTTTGAGGCATTAGATTTGGTGGCAAAACTCGGTGGTTGGAAAAATTGGATGTCAATTAAAGATTTAAGTGAACAGCACGCCCGTCATCTGATTACGCAAGAACAAGATTACGAATATACGGCAAAAGGAAAAGCTGCTTCATGGGGATCTTTGCGAATAATTAAAATTCTGAAAAGCATGAATGTCCAATATTCATGTTCGTGGTTATCAGACAATACATCACAAACCGCTTCTCAGCATTTGAATAAGAAGATTTAATGTTTGGGGGGCGGTCATGACAGATGGAATTATAACGCAGGAAGATGCGGTTAATGAGTTGTACAAACGTGGTAGGGTTTGTATAACAGCATGTAAAGAAGCGGATATTGATACCAAATATCGATCATATTTGGCTTTGTTTGCCGATGGAACGTTTTTGGTTGATGAACGTGCGAGAAGTGATATAACCCTACAAAATTTATTTATCGAATTTTGCAAGCAATATCCTTCAAAAAACAGAATGTCCAAACAATATGTGTCTGCGCAAATCTTAGAAGCGATTTATCGCCGTGCGCAAGATTTTGATTGGTATCAGCCGCAATACGATATCCCGACGAATTTAACTGTTGCGGACAGGCAAAAACTGCATTGTTTTTTAGAACGAGTCTTGCGGCATCAATGCCTGAGCATCACTACTTTAACAACGCCAAATTGGTTTCAATTTTATTCACCGGATAAAGAAAAATTTGCTTTATTTAACGATGGTTGGCTGGTAGTGGCGCAAAACAGTCCGCATATTGATATGTTGACGGGCAATATCAGCAGGCTTTATCCGCAAATCGAAATGGTGGAAGTTGTACCTTGGTATTATGTTGAAGCTGTTTATGAAAAATTGCTGTACACCCAGCCAAGTGCACGAGAGATATACATCAATTTGCTGATACAAAAGTATATGAAACGTTTAAAGATAACTTCTGAAGAAGCACTTAAGGTGATGCAAAATCAAATATACGGCTGGCGTAATTTATTATTGATGAGTGAACAAAAAGCTCGATCCATGATATACAGTGAGTATATTGAAAATTGCTTGATTGAAAGCGATGAGCATTTTGCAACGCAGATGGCAACCAAGAAGGAGTTTCGTATTTGGGGATATTAAGGTATTTATTTTATGCTTAAAACGGGACTTAAAAATCTATTGCACAATTTGTGAAAATGTTGTATTTTCATTCTATCTTGCAATTATGAATAGAATTATTAACCCACAATATTTACAGGTATGAAAAAAATTATTGTATCCATGGCTGATCAAGATGCCATCGAGGTGCGCGAAAACAATCGCCTTGCACCCAGGTACGGAATGACACAATTGTCATTTCAGTCGTTAGTCGTCAAAGAACGCGAAGTCATTCGCAGTTGCGAAAACATTCTTAAAACTAAAGAATTGCCTCTCCTCGTGCGTAAGCTCAATGAATTCAGTGATTTTTCAGAAAGTCAGCAGGGCGAGGAACAAGACTTCTTTCCTGTTCTGACTAAGGCTACCGGTCTTCTCAAAAAAGGCTTTCACGTGCTGATTGTTACTTCAATGTTGGGATGTGCCGGCGGCAGTGAATCACATCTGGGCTATGGTACCTTTGATGAAAAATTCTTTGTTGCCTATACCGATCCGGAAGCTCGTAAGGAGTTCTGGGGTACGGTGCACCTTCTGCCGATTGAGATGGTCAGAACTGTCTTGATTGATCTTATGAATAACGTTCGTCTTGATGATCTTTGTGAGGATAACGTCCAAAAGTCGGAACTTGTCAGTAGCTGGCTTTCGCGTTTGAGCAAAGAAAAGCAGGAAATCGCAGAATTTGTAAAGTTTTGTGCATAATAAAGAGATCCCCTTAATTAACCGAAAGGTTGTTAAGGGGATCTTTGGGTTTAAATGTGCAAACAATAAGTATTTGACAGAAATACATATATAGCATAGTATTGCGGTGTAAATACGGAGAATTAAATGCAAAATAACGCGATTTTCAAAATCAATTTTGCAGGTGCATCAAATACCGGAAAATCCATACTTTACCAAAAAGGTCGTAAAATGCAAAAAACAATCGTGGCCGTCGGCGGCGGAGAAATCGGAAGAATAAAAATTTTACCTGACGGAACTGCCTGCCAGACCGAAGTTGAAACAACATTGATTGATCGTTTTATTGTTGAAGCTTCGGGGAAGAAACATCCTAAAATGTTATTTGTCGGTACGGCTACCGGAGATAAAGAAAGTTATCTGGAAATTATAAGAAAGCATTTTAAGGACAGACTGGGATGCAGTTCGGTTGAACCGTTAAATTTGGTGGACGGCAAGATGTCCGCAACTGAAATTCGCGACAAGATATTTTCAAGTGATATCGTTTATGTCGGCGGTGGTGATACAACCTTTATGCTGAAAATCTGGCGTCAATACGGGGTTGATAAAATCTTGTACGAGGCTTATCAGAGCGGAATTGTTTTATCCGGAATTTCAGCCGGAGCAATATGTTGGTTTGAATATTACGATAATATGGATGATATTGATGATATCGAACAACTCGAGTTGGTTAAGGGCCTTTCATTTGTCAAAGGTTTCGGGGTCCCGCATTATGATTGGCTGACCGATGATGAGAAAAACAGAATAAATGATAAACTTAAAGAAAAAAATATTCGCGGATGGAGTATGGATGATTGTACGGCATTGGTATTTCAAGACGATAAAGTAAAAAGCATTACATGCCGAAGCGATCGTAAGGTTAGTCAGATTCCATAGAAAACGGAGAGAAAAAGCCGATATATTTACGGATTACCCCCGAAAATCAACTTGGCAATTTTGTGATCGCTAAAGATGATTGACTTCAACATACAGGTATGCAACAATAACCATGATTGTCGTAACAGCCGGAAAGGGGGATAGTAGTGTCTCAAACAGATTTTAATACGGCCTTAAAAAATGCATTATTAACGGAAAATGCGGCAAATGCCTTAAGAGCTATGCATCTGAACGGACGCTTGAAAGAGCATCTGCCCGTTGTGGATCGTTTGTTTGAAGTGCCGGAGCGTACCGATTTCCATCCGGAAGGTAACAGCGGGGAACATACACTTCTCACCATTAAAGAAGTACATGAAAGTAATCCGCAAACGGCAGCAATGATGCGTTATGCCATGTTGGTACATGACTTAGGTAAAGTTAAAACGTTTGATGAGCAAAAATCAAAAGCCGATGCGGCGGGAGAACCATACGAAATCAAAGATTTGACCAAGCATTACGGGCATGCGGAAAAAGGTGTCGGCTTAGTCAATCAGGTGTCCGATATTTTACAAGTGCCGGCCGAATGGAAAGAATTTGCCGCATTGGTTTGTAAACAACACATGAAAGCTCATGACTTTGATAAAATGAGAGAAGTTAAATTATATGAGTTTAATTGCGACATCGAAGATAAGTTTTATGAACCGCTGATGGCATGTTGTTTGGCAGATGGCTTGGGCAGGCAGGTGCCTGACAAACAAAAAGAACAGATTAAAGCAGAATTTGCCGAAAAAAGAGCTAAAGTTGATGATATTCGCCGTTTTATGAATATATCAACGGGCAATAAAAATACTTTTACGGCAGATTATGCAAAATATAAAAAAGAACGAGGCGGTTCGGAACAATAAGCGGCGGGTATATTATGAAAAGCAGAATTAATATTTTTTGTCATCGAGGACTTTACGGTTGTACGGATGTTAATCCGGATTTTTTAAAAATGCCGTATGCAAAAGGTAGCGCTCTTAAAGATCTTCCTCCCGAAAATACATATACGTCAATAAAGTCTGCCTTTGATAAAGGGTATGGAGTGGAGTTGGATGTGTGTATGACAAAGGATAATATCCTTATTGTGACACAGACAAACCATTTATCGGTACATACCCGCGAGGCTGCGGAGAATGATTATGTCAGTACACGCCTACTTTCGGATATAGAAAAAATGAATACCGGAATGGGCGGAAAACCCGAGCCGTTTTTAACGTATGCACGGTTTTTGGATTTATTGAAAAACTATCCGGAACTTACGGTCAATGTCGAGATTAAGGGAACAATAGAACCAAGAAATGCACTGCCGCCGCAAACAAATCCGACAATTGCCGAGCAACTGACCAAAGTGACACCTGATGATTTGAAAAAGCGGATTATCTGGTCGTCGTTTTCTACCGCAACCATCGCCGAATTTAAAAAACTTAATCCTGAATTGCGTGTTGCTCAGCTGTTTTGTGAAACTAAGGACAACGAACCGATTATCTTTGCCGGATTATCGGATCGTTATTTGCAGTTTAATTTGAATAATGTTCGGGAAATTTTAAGACATACACCTTTGGAAGCCGTTCATGTAGAAATTTCAACTCTTTTTGATAATGAAGTGCTTCAATTCTGTTTGGATAATCATATTCATATCAGAACTTGGGCTTTGTTAGAGCGTAATCCTAAAAAAGATGATGTTGCGTACCAAAATATCGTAAGAGTGTCGACGTTGGCTGAAAAATATCCGGATTTGCATTTTGATATTATCACGGATTATGCGTCGATTGTAACCGGTTTACTCCAAGGGATAAAAAAGAAATGTGGATGAATTTGTATCAGAAAACCATATATGAAGTCTATAAGTCTAAAGAGCGTTTGGGATATATGTTTTTTGAAACGAAAAATATGTTCATCGTGTTATGGAATGAGCCGCAAATGTCTTATTTGAATGCGGTACACTGCCAACAATTCGGCAAGGCGGAATTGAATTTTATTAAAGAAAAGCTTCCGAATACTTTTTTATGTATTGCTTCCAATCAGAGTGTTGACGATATAGCATTACCTGTAAAAAAAGGGACATCCTCTCATTTGATGATGTTAAGAGCTCAATCGCCGATGAAGGAAAATAATCGGTTCAAAATTTTGCGTGTGACCGATCAGACAACTTTGGCCGATTTTTGCGATGTCGTGACGGATGTTTATGATTTGGCCAAAGATAAAGATGCCTTACTGAGATCCTGCTCGAAAGAAATCGGTTTGGATAATTGTTTCAAATACGTCGGTTATGTGAATCATCAACCGGCTGGCGCCGTTGAATTTTCAGAGGGAAAAGATGCCGCTTATGTTGCATGGGGCGCAGTAAAGCAGCCATATAGAAAACAAGGATTATACACGGCTATAATGGTTCGGGCTATCAATTATGAAATTGATAGAGGATTTAACACCATTGTTTTAAATTCATCTGAAACGGGTAAAAGTGTTTATAAAAAAATGGGATTTGAGTTTTTGGCCGATCGCCATAACTATATTTTGGAAAGTTGCCAGCGGCAAACGAGGATAAAGGAGATTACATTAAATGACCAAATATAAAATCATCGGGAATATGACAGGCAATTCAATGGATGCGATTGATTTGGTTTTAACCGAATTTGATGGCGATAAAATGTCGGATATCTGCACTTTTACACGTCCTTATTCCAAAGATATGCAAGATCGAATTGAACGTTTGCGTGCGCAAGTTTTTAATAAAACGGCCGAAGAAATAGAAAACCTGCCTGAATTTAAATCCGTTCACGATGATTATGTTCGGCAAATTGCCGATTGTGTTAATGAAATGTGCCGCATTAATCATATAGATAAAACGACCGTAGATGCCATCGGATTTCATGGCAAAACGTTGGATCATAATCCGCCGTCTAAGGCAAAAATTGACGGAACGCAGCCGTATACGTTGCAAATAGGTTCAGGCCAAATGCTGGCTGATTTGACGAAAATTCCGGTTGTTTATGATTTTCGGTCTGATCCGCTGATGGCCGGATTTGAGGGCGCACCGCTGGTTCCGCCGCATAATGCACATATTTCGGCTTCGGAAGGGGATGGTATTTATTATAACGGCGGCAATACGTCAAATTTTGCAATTATCAATAACGGTGTGGCACAAATAGGTGCAGATGCCGGCCCGTTTAACGAATATACGGATAATTATATTCGCCTGCATGCGGATAAAAGTTTTGATGAAAACGGAATGTTCGGGAAAAACGGAAATTTGAATGTCGGTTTATTACAAGAAATATTTCAATGCGGCCGTTCATTTTATGAGGCTCCGGTTCCCAAATCCGGAGATCCGGCGTATTATCATAAAGATAAAATTTTCAAATTTGTCGAGGATAAAGCCATTAAATTTGAAGATGCCGTTCATACATTTGAATATGCTGCCGCTTATATAGCGGTTCAGGCATTAACTCTGGTATCGGACAGTATCAAAATACCAAATAAGTTTATCTTATTCGGCGGTGGTTGGAAAAATCCGATTGTTCGGCAAAGCTTTGATGATTTGTTGAACGGAAAAGGCGAAATTTTGCCGCAACATCGGGATAGTTTTGAAAAATTGCAGACAAAGTTTTTATTGGCACCGACTATCAAACAGTCGTGTTTCGGAGACTATATGGAAGCCCGTCTTTTTGCCGATTTGGCACGCTACAAATTAGAAAATAAAGCTTGGGAAATTCCGGAAATCATTGAAGCCGGACAACAGATTGTCTGTGGCAAAATTGCTCGACCGCAAGCATTGCAAAAAATATACGGCGACTGCATAAACCGAGCTGCCAAAGGATGGCCGCGCGATAAGTAAACAAACGTTTTATTACGACGGGTATTAACTGTAACCGGCGTTTGTTGATCAGCTTACAGAAAATTTGAAATTGACAGAATGTAAAATATGGGGTATTTTCACGTTAAATATTAATTATTAAATTTAGCGCTTATGGAAATAATTTTTTGGATAGGAGCATTGCTTCTGATTATCTGTTGGATCGGTTTTTTAGTACCCGTTCACGCCGCATGGAAAAACAAACGTTACAAAACGGTTACCATTTGTTTGAGCAGCATTGCTTTAGGCATTATATCTGCTATCGGTATGGTGCTTTATGGCAATTTTGCAACGGTCGTATTGCAAGATGAACTTGGTGCGCCGACGGACAGTGTTGATGAAATTGTTTTGAGTATTTTGGGTTTTGTATTGGTTGTCAGCCATTTTTTCAGCTTGTGGTATATTTACTGCCGAAAATCTTGGGATTTTATGTATATAGATGGCCATACGGCTGATGAAATCGCCACAATCATTTCGCCCGAATGCAAAAAATTGCTCGGATTGCATTAAGATTTTAAGAACTCGCGGACAGATTGACGGCTGTCGGCGAGTTCGCATTTTAAACCGGTCGGAATTGAATTGTTGAATATTAAATTCGGTTCTGATATTCTTTTTATTTGGCTCAATATATATAAAAACCTCTTCTCGCTACGTCGGGAGTATGCCGATGTTTTGAGAGGAGGTTTTTGATGTGTTTCAGTAGATGGTGTCCGGTTTTGCCTGCTGATAGCGCTGAGCGTAAATATCAAACATCTGGCGTTTATCGTAGTCCCATCCTTGAATGTAGGTATCACCGCAACAGATCAGTGGTGTGCTGATGTAATTTCCGAGTTTATACTCTTTTTGGGCGACATTGAGTAAAGCTTCTCCTCGATCGTCGCTGATGTCAATGTACTTGACCTTCAGGCCAGGGTAATTCTCGTTAATGTAGCTTTTAGCACTGTTGCTTCGAGGGCACGTCGTCAGATGGAAAAAGTGAATTTCTGTCTGACTGGCGGATTTGATACTGTAAGCTCCGAAATCTTCTTCAATAGCGGAACACGCGGTGCAGGCTATCCATAACATAATTGTGATACCTACACAGTCAAATAATAATGAATGTTTCATAATAGTAAGGGATTATGGTTAATAATTTGAAAATTTATACCATTGTACAAATAAAATATTCATTTGTCAACTTTTTTGTCTGATAAAATTTTGCGTACCATAAGTAGTAAATGCAAAAAAGAGTCAGATTTTGTATATAGGAAATTCCTAAAAATTAATATCTATGTGGAATTAATCAGACTATGAAAGTTCTAAATGAGCGGCACGGCGCAATGGAACTTTAACCTGCGGACGAACTCTTTGAGCTTCTTCTTTCGGGTGCCATATCAGTTTGAAACCGTCATCGGCAACTTTGATGTCGGTGGCAATCCAACCATCGGCTGAAAGTTTTTGCATTTTGTTGAACAAAATAGGCACCTGATGATGAATATCTTTGCCCAGAGACATCGCATATTCCTGATCCATATTGATTTTCGGATCAACTTTACCGTCGAGGCGTTTCTGCAAATAAATAACTTCGGCATTATCATCCGGATCGAATCCGACTTTGGTAATTTGCATACCGTAACGCAAAGCATTAATCCAACTGGCCGGATTATCGGCGGCAATTTGGGTAATGGCAATATGACGACCGTTCAAAATAGCGGCTTCTTCACGGGTACGCAACATTCTTTTCATTAAACCGCGACCACGGTATTCCGGATCAACCAAAACAGCTTTGTAGACGGCCAATTCGGAGTTTGGTGTATCGCTCATAAACTCGGAAATTTCGCGGTGGTCGTTATCATTCGGCAAAGATAAAATAGATTGTGAAACCAGTCTGTCACCGTCGTATAAGCCGAAAACGTACATTGATTTACTCTCAAGAGCGTTTAAAAAATCGCTGGCTGTCCGGTGCAAGATAAAATGTTGCTCATCGACTTTTAAATCGGAGATGATTTTATCTTGCAAGTCGATTAAGCTTTTTAAATCGGTAATATCTAATTTTTTAAGTATCAAGTCGTCGTTATTCATTTTATTCCTCGCGTTTTCGCGAAATCCGCGCTGATCGGATTTCAAATATTTAATGTTATGATGTTTAAGTATTTTGGTTTTATGAAAGCACGAGTCATCGTCGCAAAAAGATATTGCGCGTAAAATCAATATGAATAAATTTCAATTTCATCATTTTCTTCTTTCAAAACTTTTTTGATAT
>CAMVHF010000011.1 GCA_947167235.1 uncultured Alphaproteobacteria bacterium | reverse complement strand
TAAAACAGGCCGGCTTAAAAACAGTACTTGTCAGTAACGGACATATTAATCCCGAGCCTTTAGCCGAACTTTTACCGTTAATTGATGCGATGAATATTGATTTAAAAGGTTTCAGCAAGGCATATTATGATTATGTCGGTGGTGATTTCGGGTGTGTGAAAAACACAATCTCGACGGTTTATGATAAATGCCATTTAGAGGTTACGACGCTTGTTGTGCCGACCAAAAATGATGATGCTGCACTTATGGAAGCCGAGGCCGAATGGTTGGCATCACTGTCACCGGATATCCCGCTACACATAAGTCGCTACTTTCCGCGTTATAAAAGCGATATTGCGGCAACGCCTGTTGAAACGATTTATCGATTGCGAGATGTGGCGCAAAAATATCTCAAAAACGTGCATGTCGGTAATTGCTGAAAAATAAAGGGCGGTCTTTTAACCGCCCTTAAATATTTTTTAGCGTTCAAGCTTTTTGTAGCGAATACGATGCGGGTTGCAGGCATCTTCGCCCAAACGTGCCTTTTTATCTTTCTCGTAGTCTTCGAAGTTACCCTCAAACCATTCAACGTGTCCGTTGTCTTCATAAGCCAAAATATGAGTAGCCAAGCGGTCTAAAAACCAGCGGTCGTGCGATGTTACCAAAACGCAACCCGGATACGAGCTGATACCTTCTTCCAAAGAACGCAGGGTATCGACATCCAAATCATTGGTCGGTTCGTCGAGCAAAATAACGTTGGCGCCTTTACGCAGCATTTTCGCCAAGTGGACACGGTTGCGCTCACCGCCGGAAAGTTGGCCGACTTTCTTTTGTTGATCGGCACCTTTGAAGTTGAACTGACCGACATAAGCACGGGACGAAACTTCGTTTTTACCGAGCTGAATCATATCCAAACCGTCGGAAATTTCTTCCCAAACGTTTTTATCGGCATTAAGTTCGTCACGCGATTGGTCGACATAGCCTAAGTCAACGGTATCTCCCAAACGAATCGTACCCGAATCCGGTTTTTCCTGACCGGTAATCATTTTAAATAAGGTGGTTTTACCGGCACCGTTCGGCCCGATGATACCGACAATGGCACCCTTCGGGATTTTGAAGGATAAGTCGTCGATTAACAATTTATCACCGAAGCCTTTGCTGATGTGTTCGGCTTCGATAACCAAATCGCCCAAGCGCTCGGTCATCGGAATATTGATGTGCGCGGTGGTAATTTTTTCTTTGGAAGCCTGCGACAGCAATTCGTCATAAGCGTTAATACGCGCCTTAGATTTTGCCTGACGTGCTTTCGGATTTTTGTGAATCCATTCCAGTTCGCGGGCCAATGTGCGTTGACGTGCGGTTTCTTCGCGTGATTCCTGTTCCAAACGTTTTTGTTTTTGTTCAAGCCATGAAGAATAGTTGCCTTCATACGGAATACCCTGACCGCGATCAAGCTCTAAAATCCAACCGGTGACGTTATCCAAGAAGTAACGATCGTGTGTAACCATCACAACCGTACCGGTGTAGTCACGCAGATGGTGCTCGAGCCACGCAACCGATTCGGCATCCAAGTGGTTGGTCGGTTCGTCCAAAAGAAGCATATCTGGCTTTTGCAACAGTAAACGGCATAAGGCTACGCGGCGTTTTTCACCGCCGGAGAGTTTGGTAACGTCGGCATCGGCCGGCGGACAGCGCAGCGCATCCATGGCAATTTGCACGGTGCGTTCCAAATCCCAACCGTTAACAGCATCGATTTTTTCTTGTAAATCGGCCTGTTCGGCGATTAAATCATTCATTTCATCATCAGTCATCGGTTCGGCAAATTTGGCCGATACTTCTTCAAAACGCTGCAACAGAGCTTGTGTTTCGCCCAAGCCGTCCATCACATTTTCCATAACGTTTTTATTCGGGTCGAGTTGTGGTTCCTGCTCCAAATAACCGACTTTAACACCTTCGGCAGCCCAAGCTTCACCGTTAAATTCTTTATCGACACCGGCCATAATTTTTAATAAGGTCGATTTACCGGCACCGTTAACGCCCAAAACGCCGATTTTGGCGCCTGGTAAAAAGGATAGGGTAATATCTTTGAATAATTCTCTGCCTCCCGGCAAAACTTTGGTTAAATGTTGCATCACAAAAATGTATTGGTATGCGGCCATCAGATTGTTCTCCTGTTAATTAAATAAATGAGAGAGACCTGCTGCTCTCGAATCTTTAAGTTCTATTTTAGGTCCGTTTTTAGCAGTTTCTTGAGCAATCGCAAGATATTTTTTATATTCTGCATCTGCTTTTATGAAAGCTTCCGGATCTTTTTGATATAATTTTGTGGCATCATAAGGTTGACGTGGTGTTAATACTTTACCGTCGTATTGTTTAATTTTTCCGTCGGAATACAAGACGGTTTCAAATATTTTCTGATTTTCAAAAGCTTCTCTTACTTGCCCGCAATTGCTGAAATTTATTTTTTCTTCGTCGGCAAAGGAGTTTATTTTTCCGGCAGCGTATTTTTCCATTCCCAACATTTGTTGTTCATCCGATGTGGCTTTGGTTAAAATCATGGCGCGTGCCAATAATTCGAATCGGTGATATTTTTTAGATTTGCAAGCTAAACCCTGACCGGAAACGGCACCCAAAAGATACATTTCTTCTTCATAAGGCATTTCTTTTTGGGCGGCATTTGCATTTTGGGCACACAGGCACAGTCCAACTAAAAGTAAAATAAATTTTTTCATATAAAACTCCTAAAACAGAAATCTTCCGATGTTATAATAGGGTATAATAATTAAAATGTCTTAAAATTTTACAAAAAATTGGTTGACAATAGGCAATAAATAGCTTATTTTGCGCACAAATCGTTTTGTAAAGGAATAAGAAAATGAAATGCTATAGCTCTTTGAAATCCAAGAAAGTACGCGATTTGAACTGCAAAATCGTTCGCCGTAAAGGTCGTGTATATGTGATTAATAAAAAGAACCCGAAGATGAAAGCTCGTCAGGGTTAATAAAAAGTTTGATAAAAAATCCCGCTTTGAAGCGGGATTTTTTTTGTTTTAATCAGAAATCGGTCAGTCTAAGAACTTAGTCAGATCAATATTCCAAATGTTGTCTTTTGTCGGCATATTTTGGGCAATATTATCGGCAGCGGCAATACCGCTCAAAACAACGTGGTCGATGTTGATGTATTTGTGCATCCCGCAACGCCCGACCAAATACAAATTGCCGATTTTATCGGTAAATTCACGCAAAACGTGGAATTGGTTATAGGTGCCGAAATAGGCAGGGTAGGCCTTTTCCAATTTTGCCGATGTGACATCCAAGACATCTTTTTCATCAATAATGCCGACCTTGCAACCTTCTTTAACGGCCAGTTCTTCAAATTCTTTATCCGGCATGGTCCAGATTCTATCATTATCGCCGCCAAAATACTCGAATCCGATCCAGACGTTGTTACTGTCTTTCGGCAAATACGGTGACCAGTTATTATAAGTCTGCATACGTCCCATTAAAACATCGCTTTCTTGGATATAAGTCCATGTATCAGGCAGAATACCGTTGACGGTTTTGATTTTGGAAGTGTTTTTGATTTTTAATTTATTAAGCAAAATTGCGGCCGAACGGAAGTTGCGATACATTAAGCCGTCGGCGACTTTCATTGTTTCGGCCGGAACGCCTTTGAGCAAATGGAACAGCGTTTGAACCGGCAACGATGAAATAATATAGTCGGCGGTCAGCTTTTCGGTAGTACCGTCGGCATGACGAACGGTTACGGAAGTGATTTTATCGGCAGTATTTTCCAAATCGATAACTTCGGTGTTATAGATGATTTCACCACCGGCTGCAGTCACACGTTCGGCAACTTTATCCCATAATTGCCCCGGACCGAGTTTAGGATATAAGAACGGGTCTTCTGGTTTCGGTTTATGAATAAAGATGTTTTTTATAAGCGAAATGACCGTCTCCCAAAAATAAATACCGCGGATACGTTCACGTCCCCATTCGGCTGAAATCTGTTTACATTCGATACCCCACAGCTTTTCGGTATAGTCTTTGAAAAATGTTTGATAAAGTTCGCGCCCGAAAGTGTTAATCAAAAAGTCTTCGGCGGTTTTTTCCGGCTTAATTTTGAAAGCTTTAGCCTTGACGTACGAGAAAAATATTTTGGTCATACGCCATAAGCCTAAACCGAAAATCGTGTTGAAATTAATCGAAACCGGATAATCGAAGAATTTGCGCAAATAATAGATGCGGCAAAGCTTATAGCGTTTGAGCATTACATCATCTTCTTTTTCGGGATCATGCGCATCGGAAAGCGGCAATTTTAAGTCACGGTTGAGGATAATGTCATCTTTTGACGGTTGCGTTTGCAATGGCAAAAATTGCAACCACCATTCTTTAATTTTGTTGAACTTGGTAAAGTAGCGGTGGCCGCCGATATCGACCAAGTTGCCTTTATAATTTTTGGAAATGCACATACCGCCGACGGTGTCGCTTTTTTCAAGCAAAATCGGTTTGACATCGGTTTTTTGCAAAAGTTCATAAGCGGTTGTCAGACCGGCAGGACCGGCACCGATAATCAGGGCAGTTTTTGTTTTTTCAGACATGATCCCTCCTTGATATAAAAATAATATGCCTATACTTTACACGTCCAAAGATGACATTGCAACTTAAATTTTTGTTACATTTTGATGATAATTAAAAGAAAATTAAATTTTGACAAAAAAAGTGTTGCATATTGAAAAAAATAATGCTAGTATAATGTTACTTCTTCTACCGATTATGTGATTTTATGAACATTATTGTTAACATAAATTTGTCATAATCGGTTTAACATTTGGGAAATCTATAACTCTAATTTATATTCATTTAGGCATTTAAGATTACTAAAAAACATTTGTATTATGACAAGTTTCAAAAAGACAGTTTGCGCCTTCATCGTGATGTTGAGCGCAATTGGTAGTGCATCGGCACAGGAGTTTTACAAGGTAGAGAACGTTCAGCAGACGGGAAAGTCCTTCTTTGTGCTGGCAAGTGACAACAAGGCCGTTCAGGTTAATCCCGCCATTTACAAGATGGTGAAGGCAACCCCAACGGATTTCGTTGTGTGCTATTGCGAGTGCGAGACGGAAAATCTCCTGACTGTTGCCCTCAAGTCGAACATCAAGAGGATGGTTTCGGAAGTTGATTCAGTTGGCTTCGGCGCAACAGAGGATACTTACAAGCTGTTCTTTACTGACGGTACAACGTATGAGAGCACGGACCCCGCACTTCTGACCATCAACCCCGGTCAGAAGGTCGAATTTACATCAATCAAGGGCCTGACTCAGAATTTCTGGCGTCATCGCACCGTTCCACGCTCAACACCCGTTTCAGCGTCGGTTGATGTTTTCTCTGCACCTGCTCCTGCCGCAAACACGATCGATGATGAGACCGGTTCAGATGATGATCTGACCGCATCCGCATCGGTAACAACTGTCACTTCAAAGGTTTCAACCTTCGCACTGAAGTAGAAATTCTTTTGAAGTTTATCTAAATGCTCCCTTCGCGCCGTGATGGTCGGGTTGGGGGCATTCCTTTTTTTAAATGCTTTTCTTTGATAAATGTCATTCTTGAGCCGCAGGCTCGAGAATCCCGGCAACTTTATGATTCGGCCGAGACTCTCGCGCTACGCGCAAGAGTGACAATAATGTTTTAAAAAGTCATTCTTGAGCCGCAGGCTCGAGAATCCCGGCAACTTTTATGATTCGGCCGAGACTCTCGCGCTACGCGCAAGAGTGACAATAATGTTTTAAAAAGTCATTCTTGAGCCGCAGGCTCGAGAATCTCGGCAACTTTATGATTCGGCCGAGATCCTCGCATTCGCAAGGATGACAGTAAAATAAAAAGCGCAAGAATGACAGGGAAAATAAAAAGCGCAAGGATGATAACATAAAAAAAACGTGCTTAAAAGCACGTTTTTTTACTAAAATATCCGGTATTATGCCAATTCAGGCATTAAATTTTTGACGTTTTGATTATAATATTCTTCTGCCCAAGCGCGCATCGAATCCAAAACAGGTTTCAAATTGTATCCGAAATTGGTCAATGTATATTCAACACGCGGCGGAATTTGTGCATAAACCGTACGGATTAAAATCCCTTTCTCTTCCAAAGCACGCAAATTGGAGGTTAAAACTTTTTGTGTGATGTCACCGAGTTCTTTTTTAAGTTCGCCAAAACGTTTGGTCCCGTTCATCAACTCTTGAATAATCATAATTTTCCACCGGTCGCCCATGGTTTTCAGCGCCATTTCAACCAGATTTTCCGGCATTTCAATCATTGCATTACTCCTTTATGTATACATACCGAATATATGTATAATACCGAATCGTCGGTTTTTCAAGAATTTTTTTATATTATTCCCGCGTCTCTTTAAAAATTTTTCGAGGAGATTATTTAGTTGGCGAAATGGAGGAAATATGAAAAGGATTTTTTTGCTGGCCGGATATGATAAAAAATGTCAAATTCAGGACTATGTTGTCTATATGGTGCGAAAATTATCCGAAATCGGCGATGTCTATTATGCCGGTAACGGTAAAATTCCGCCGGATGAATTGTTTAAAATCGCCCCTTATACCCAAAGACTGTTTACCAAAGAACATAAAATGCGTGATTTCGGTTCGTGGCACTATTTAATTGAACAACTCGGTTGGGCTAAGTTATCGCAATATGATGAAATCGTGTTTTGTAATGATAGCGTGTATGGACCGCTTTCGGATTTGCAAACGGTGTTTTCGCAGATGGAACGTAAAGGATTCGATTTTTGGTCGGTAACGGCCGACTATGATTATAAATTTCATCTGCACCGTTATTTTATGGTGTTTAACCGTGATGTTGTGCAAAATCCGGCATTTCAAAAGTTTTGGAACGATATTTCCATATCTGAAAGCGCACGTTATTCGGAGTATAAATTAACGTCTTTGTTGGCGGATGAAGGTTTTGTCGGTAACAGTTATATTCGCAGTTATAAGCAGACAGATATTATGCAAACACCGGAAGCGTTGTTATCGGATTATTCGGTTCCGTTTGTAAAAATCAAGAGTTTTTTGCCCGCAAATAAGTATTCTGCCGGCAGCGGTTTGAGTTTGCGCTACAAAATCAGAAAGTATACCGATTATGATACGGCGCTGATTAATCATAATATAACGGCGAACCATTATCCGCAGACATGGGCGCAAAAACTGGTTGCTCTGACCGGAATTTAGCTTTCTTGCCACGCATTCGGAATATGGCGAACCTGCCACGGCAAAGTAATGAGTAATGCATCAAAACGTATGTTGTAACGATGATATGCCGGATATGATTTCAAAAAACTTTGCGCCCCGCGGATAATGCGGATTTGCTGTTGTTTGGAAATTGCATAAGCGGCATCCTCGAGAGAAGAACGCTGCTTGATTTCAACAAAAATGAGTGTATCTTTTTGGCGGCAAATCAGGTCTATTTCGCCGGCGGTGGTGCCGCGACCGGTAATAAAATTACGCTTAACGATTTTATAACCGTGGCAAAGCATATAAGCGGCAGCCAAAAGTTCGGCAAATTTCCCTTTATGATAATTATTCATCTTTTATCTCTAAGGCTAAAGCGTAAACTTCATTTTTGCTGAGATTGTATTCGGCACAGATTTCTTTAACGGCGGTTTTAAGAGATGTTTCTTGCAAACGTCGGCGTAAAATATCGCGCACGTCGGCAATTTTGAATTCTTGTTCCTGCGGCGGGGCAATCATTAATACAAATTCGCCGCGCGGTTCTTCGGCCGTAAAATGCGCAATAACTTCCGGAATCGTCCCGCTGACGGTTTCTTCATACATTTTGGTCAGCTCACGGCAAACGGCAATTTCACGTCCGGCAAAAATATCGGCGGCCTGTTCCAGAGTTTTCAACAGACGCGGTGCGGTTTCATAAAAAATCAGCGTTGTGTTGATGCTTTTTAGCTCATTAAATAAGTCCTGACGAGCCTTGTCTTTGTTGGGAATAAAGCCGGCAAACATAAAGCGGTTGGTCGGCAGTCCCGAAAGTTGAAAAGCCGTAATCACGGCGCAGGCTCCCGGAATTGCCGTTACATAAATATCCTGCTCACGGCACTTGCGGACCAATTTATATCCGGGGTCGGAAATCAGCGGCGCGCCGGCATCGCTGATAAGCGCAACGACATGATCTTCATTAATTAAATCAATGATGGTTTGCGCATTTTTTTCCTCGGAGTGGTCTTCGTATTTGATGAATCTTTTGCTGAGCGGTAAGCCGAGCAAAGTAAACAACTTTTTGGCAACGCGCGTGTCTTCGCAGGCGATAATGTCCGCTTGTTTTAAGGTGTCAATCCCGCGCGGCGAAATATCTTGCAAATTGCCGATAGGGGTGGAGATGATATACAAACCGTTTCTTAACATTTTCTTAAACTTTAACTTTACAAAAAATTTATTTGGAATTAATAATATGGTATTGTTTGACATTTTAAGGAAAATTGCAAGTGTTAAAAAAATTAGGTGTTATTTTCGGTTGTATGCTTTTATGCGGTTGCACGTTGTTGAATAAAACCATGCATAACAGTTCGTATTACAATTATGCCAATACAGACAGTACGCCGGTAGATATGGTTGGTTCGACCGATTATTCGCAGGTCGATTTGGGTAATGCCGAAAGTTTCAGAGTAGCTATGTTGCTGCCGCTCAGCGGTAATTTTGCTTCAATGGGACAGAGTATGAAAAATGCCGCTACAATGGCTATCGGTGATTTAAATAACAATAATTTGGTGGTGCAATTTTATGATACCAAAGGTTCAACCGGCGGTGCCCGTGTGGCCATTGAAAATGCCGTTAATGCCGACAGTGATTTGATTTTGGGACCGTTGACCGCCGATGAAGTTTCGGCCATCAGTCCGGTTGCCAAATCCAAAGATATTCCGGTGATTTCGTTTTCTTCTTCGCCGTCCGTTTTGCAAGAGGGAATTTATTCGCTCGGCTTGTTAAATGACCAACAGATTGAACGAATCGTTCATTATGCCGTCGGGCAGGGACGTCGTCAGTTGGCGGCGGTAATGCCGAATAATCAAAGCGGTATAAATATGCTTAAATCATATATCAAATCTGCCCGTCGCAATGGGGCAGAAGTAACCAAAGTTGGTTTTTATGCACCGGAAACAATGGAATTTACCGATTTGGTAACATCCATGATCGGTAATAAAGCAGGCGGTATAGGCTTTGATGCTTTGTTAATTCCGGAATACGGCAATAAATTAAAGGCGATATCTTCTATGTTCAGCTACTATGATGTTGCGGCACCGGATGTTTTGTTTATGGGTACTTCGGTATGGGCCAATACCGGTCTGAGCAAAGAAACCGAGTTATATGGTGCGGTTTATCCGGTTATGTCGTTAAAACAACGTAATGCTTTTGCGCAAAAATATAACGAATTATTCGGCGAGCGTCCGAACGGATTGAGCATCTTTGCTTATGATGCTATTGCATTGGCTTCGTCGTTGTCACGCAAAGATAAAAGTTATATTGAAGAACAAATCGTGCGTCCGGACGGATATTACGGTATGAGCGGTATCTTCCGCATTTTGCCGAACGGACAGAGTGAACACGGCTTGGATGTTGTCCGCGTGACATCAGCCGGTGAAAGCCTGATAGAAACCGCTCCGCAAAAGTTCTACGGTGCTTATGATACTTATGACGGGGCAATGGTTGCAGGGTACAATTTTGTGCCGAAAATATATGGTCAAAGTCCGGTCGGTTTGCAAAACGCCTTAAACGAATGATAAAGTATGAGATAAGTTGTTTTTTTTGCTTGCAAATTGATTATATTTGCTCAATATAAATACAGTTTATGAAGGGCTTAGGGTTGCAACGCCGCCAACTCGGTCAGGTTCGGAAGGAAGCAGCCGTAACGGATGAAGCAAGGTCTAAGTCCCTTCTCCTCGAATAAAAAGAAACAGTTATGGTACAAGATAACGAAAATAAGCAATATGTCGCCTTGGCGCGTAAATATCGTCCGCAAAAATTTGAAGATTTGCTCGGACAGGATGCGCTTGTACAAACTCTGACCAATGCCATCAAAAATAATCGATTGCATCATGCTTATATTTTAACGGGTATTCGCGGTGTCGGTAAAACCACAACCGCTCGTTTGATTGCGCGTGCCATTAACTGCATAGGTCCGGACGGTAACGGCGGACCGACCATTCATCCGTGCGGTGAATGTGAAAATTGTAAAGCTATTGCCGCAGACCGGCATATTGATGTTATTGAGCTTGATGCGGCCTCTAAAACCGGTGTTGACGATATGCGCGAAATTTTGGACGGGGTACGCTATAAGCCGACAAATGCACGCTATAAAGTTTATATCATCGATGAAGTACACATGCTTTCAAAAAGTGCATTTAATGCTTTGTTAAAAACGTTGGAAGAACCGCCGGCGCATGTTAAGTTTATTTTTGCAACAACCGAAATCCGCAAAGTTCCGGTAACAATTTTATCGCGTTGTCAGCGTTTTGATTTGCAGCGTTTGAGTATTGAAACTTTGATGACTTTGTTTAATAAAATCGTTAAGGCCGAAAATATCGAAGCCGAAGAAGAGGCTCTGCAAATGGTTGCCCGTGCGGCAGACGGCTCGGCACGCGACGGACTTTCAATGCTTGATCAGGCAATTGTTTTGGGTGACGGTAAAATTAAGGCCGAAACGGTTAAAAATATGCTCGGACTTGCCGATCGTCAGCAAACAATGGTTTTGTATGAAAAATTGTTGGCCGGTGATATCAGCGGTGTGATGGAAAATTTGCAAACACTTTATACCAACGGTTCGGTGCCGACGGTTATATTGCAGGATTTAATAGATATCACGCATTTGCTGGCTAAGGTTAAGATCGTGCCGGCATTTATTAATGATGCGTCTTTGAGTGAAAATGATCGGGAAATGTGCAAAAAAATGTGCGATGCACCGATTAACATTCTTTCTAAAATTTGGCAAATGCTGATTAAAGGCTTGAGCGAAATTCAATATTCTACCGTACAAATCGATGCGTTGGAGATGATATTGATGCGGATAGCATATTCCGCCAGTTTACCAAGCCCGTCAGATTTGCTGAAGGAATTAAAAAAAAAATCCGGACTGAATAAAAACAGCGTACCGGCGGTTGCTGCTACACATCCGACAGAAATGCTTGAAGATGATAATGCCGGTATGATTATCGAAACAACTGCAGATTTGCTCAAACTGTTAACGGCCAAAAAGCAACCGCTATTATTGTTTGCCGTCAAAAACGATATGTCGTTTAAAGAATTTTCGGACGGTCGGATGCATATTGCCATATCCGAAAAAGCCGATAAAAATCTCATAGCTAATTTGCGCGCCTTCTTGAAAAAAGAAACCGGCAAAAATTGGCAAATTGATATAGATTATGAACCGTTAGGTGAAACACTCGCACTTTTAGAAGCTAAGGAATTAGATAAAGATAAGAAAAATATCTCTGAATATCCTCTTGTAAAAGCTATACTAAGCGAATTTAACGGTGCTAAAATAGAAACAATTATTCGGAAACATATCGAAGATGCCGAAAACGAAAGTGAAACGGAATTCGCTGTTCCCGAACCGGTTAACGAAACTTATGATGAGGATAATTAAATGTTAAATATTCAAGGTTTGATGAAACAAGCTCAACAAATGCAACGTAAAATGCAAGAAACTCAAGCTAAACTCGGCTTAGAGGAAAGAGAAGGTACCAGCGGCGGCAATATGGTTAAAGTCGTATTAAACGGTAAATCCGAAATGAAGAGCATTAATATCGATAAATCTTTGCTCAGCGACGGCGATGTTTCAATGTTGGAAGATCTTATCTTGGCTGCTTACAATGATGCGCATAAGAAAGTCGATACCATGATGGAAGAAGGCATGAAAGAAGCTACTAACGGTGTCGGTTTGGGCGGATTGAAACTTCCGTTTTAGGTTATAGAAATTGTCAAATAACGATATTGAAAAATTAATTAAAATTATCGCAAAACTTCCGGCATTGGGTGCGCGCTCATCCCGCCGGATTGTTTTGCATTTGCTCAAAAATAAAGATAATAAGTTGTTGCCGTTAATACAAGCTTTGCAGGACGTTGCCGATAATATTCGTACCTGTCCGGTATGCGGCAATTTTGATACAGATGAGCCTTGCCATATATGCACCGATTTAACGCGTGATTCCGAAGTTGTTTGTGTGGTGCAGGATGTTGCCGATTTGTGGGCGATGGAACGCGTCGGTTTGTATAAAGGGCAATATCATGTGTTGGGCGGTATTTTATCGGCCTTAGACGGTGTAACTCCTGAAGATTTAAATATGGAAAGCTTGTTTGTGCGTTTGGCCAAAGGCGTTATTAAAGAAGTTATATTAGCCCTACCGGCAACGATTGACGGACAAATTACTTCTCATTATTTATTGTCACGCCTGAAAGAATATCCGGTCAAAGTAACCACTCTGGCGCAAGGATTGCCGATGGGTGCCGAGCTTGATTATATGGATGACGGCACGATTCAGTTGGCTCTCTCGGCGCGTAAAGAAATATAGTGCTGTATATCAGCTATAAAATTATTAGTTGCAGTGATTGCCTCCGGCTCGGCAAGCGGATGATTTTCTTCTTTAAGCCATTGTATCATGCGATGAAATGCAACTACCGGAAAGTTTCGTTTTTGCATTTCTTGAAATAATAGTTTAGCCAATTCAAGCTTACCAAACATTTTGGCAGTATCTGAAAATTTATCTGACTGCGAGCCTTTACGATTTATACGATAAATGTACAATTGTTCCCATGTGAAACTGATACGTTTGGCATAGAGCGTAGCCATAAAAGCAAAATAAGCGTCATCATAATATTTATGAGGTAAAAAATGCAGGTTGTTTTTCTTTATAATATCCGTACGGATAAATTTGTTCCATGCATGGTATAAGGTTAGTTGAAAAGCGCGATCATAATAATCGGTATATTTAAAAATTTTTAATCCATTGTTTTGAATATATTTGCGATTTAGTACCGGAAAATGTTCAAATTTTTTGGTTTGTTCGTTGAATGCAATCGGGCAGAAAATAAATATATCCAAATTATCGTGCTCGGCAAACAGGTATGATGTTTGGAGAGTGTTTGGCATTAAAGCATCATCAGAATCTATAACCAAAGTATATTTGCCGCGGATATGTTTCAATCCTTCGTTGCGCGTCGCTGCGGCACCGGAGTTTTTCGCATTCTGAAATGTACGGATACGCTTGTCCGAAGCGGCGTATTTATCGATGATTTGTTGAGAATTGTCGGTTGAGGCATCGTTGACGATAATAAACTCAAAATCTTCAAAGGTTTGATTTAAGACGCTGGTTATATTATCATCCAAATATTCTTCCGAGTTGTATACGGCCATGACTACCGATATTGCCGGATGACTTTTTTTGTAAAAATAAAGACCGCTTAATACGCCCAAAATGATTCCGGCAGATAAAATAAACCATATAAATTTTCTGCTCAGATGTTTCATATTTCAGATATCCTGTGTGTCTTTATCGGCAAATTTCCAGAAATAAATACTGATACCGATGATGATATAAATTCCCAAATAAAGCAGATATATCTCCGTAAAACTCAAATACTTTATCAAAAATTTGAATGACGACAACATAATACCGGCTATGCCTTGGGCAACCAGATTATATGAAGATGAAGTTGTCGCTCTGACTTCGGCTGAAGCGATTTTTTGAATGGTGGCAACCGTTAAAATATTAAATGATAATTGTGCGCCTATGCCGATGCAAATTAAGAATATGACGCCTAAAGTTAAATATGAAATTTTAAAGTATTCGGCCAAAGCTAAACCCAAAAAGGCAATAAATATATGGGCTATGACAATAAAAGCCAGACGCTTATATGTGACTATGCGTTGAATGTAGTCCGATAAATAACCGGCCAATGCACGGAAGAAGAAGTTGCAAAAGTAAACGCAGCCGAACAGTCTGACCGCAACATCGGTGGCTTTCATAATCGGTTGGAAGTTCCATATATATATGTATGTTGAAGAAGCAAAAATTGCCGAAATGACGATAAAGTGATTAATTCGTTGATCGGTTAAGGTTTTTTGAACCGTTGAGCACATATCGGTAAAATGTTTTTTAAGCGATTTGCGATGACGTTTGTTAGGTATATTCGGTATCACGGACATCAGAATTAATGAAGTACATGTCGTAATTAATTCCAATGTCAGTAAAACATGTAAAGCATAAGTCGGATATATCAGACTGCTTAATAAACTGGCCGATCCCGTGCCGACATTGACATAGCAATTGACGATACCGTAATATTTGACCATTTTATCGGTTTCTTTATTTTTCTCCAGATACTCATAAATATAGCTATCGTAAATGCCTTGGAATAAACTGCGGGAAAGAACAACCAGAATTTCGCCGGCGATGATAACGTATACACCGGTAAAATTCAGCCAGAGCAGACATCGGATTAAAAACAGTGAAAACGAGCACAGTAAAATATGCTTTTTAGAAAAGATGTCGGCTAAATAGCCGCTCGGTACTTCGGAAAAAAGCCCGAGTAAAATGAATATGCCTTGAAAGAATACAAAATCAGCGGCCGTTAAGCCGTTATATTGATACCACAATAAGGTAACCGGCAACAAAAAAGTTTGTTGTCTTAACATACATGAAGTACCGAAAATATGTAAAATATTCATAATGTATCCTAATTACGATCAATAATAACAACAGCCTCAGCATACGGATAATCATCGCTTAAAGAAACAAAAAGATTTGATTTATCCGCCATTTTTTCCAGTACAGAACCGGCCTGTCCGGATATTTTTAATTCCGGCTTGCCTAAAGGAGTATGTAAAACCTCGATATCTTTTAAGAAAATACCGTCACGAAAACCGGTGCCGAGAGCCTTAGCAAAAGCTTCTTTTGCCGCATAGTATTTAGCGAGTAAGGAAGCGTATTCTTGCTGTGACAACGGCAGCTTGTCACGGATTTCCCGTTGTTCTCGAGGTCCTAGAATTTTAGCCTGAAAATGCTCTAAAAATTTTTCGGATTTATTAATCCGTTCAATATTGACGATATCACATCCGAGTCCGATAATCACGCTGTTTCTTCCTTTTGTTTTTGTTGTTTTCTTTGTTCTAATTTATCCATTGTCTTTTTCATCAGTTTATATGAAATTATCCAAGATGCAATATAAAAAGGTATGCATCCTATGAGCATCGGATAGATAATCGGCCAAACATCTTGCCCGAATTTGTGCCAGTTAAGGCTGTATAAGGCATCTCCGGCGGCCTTAAATGTCGCCAAAAAATCAATATTTGTTGCTATTTGCGTGTGTCCGAGCAGAAAATGGCCGGTATATAAAACAGCAGCCCAGATAAACGGAAACGTCCATGGATTACCGATAATTGTACCGATTGCCGAAGCAATAATGTTGCCGCGAATGAGCCATGCCGTCAGTGCCGCCAGTATCATGTGAAAACCGATTAAAGGCGTGAATGATATGGCTATACCGCACGCAAAACCGGCGGCTATCGAGTAAGGCGTCCCCTGTAAGCGTTTTAAGCGCACCAAGATTTTTTTACTGTTTCTGTTCCAGTATGTTTTGATGTTAAACAAACAAATTTCCTTTGATTATTGTTGGGCTCGGGCAACATAGCTGACAAGTTTTTCGGCCTTTAAGGCTAAAATAAGTCCGCTTAACTGATCAACGTTTTTAACTTCAATATCCAAAAGAATTTCAAAATAGCTCAGTGTACGATATGTAATATTGAGGTTCATAATATTGGCTTCGGCTTTAGCGGCAATGTTGGCAACTTGAGCTAAGGCACCCGGTTCGTTACTGAGCATTAATTTTAAGCGGGCAATATGCTTTTCATTTTCTGCCTCGTTACCCCATTCGATATCGAGCCAACGTTCCGGCTCTTTTTCGTAGTTTTTAAGAGAAGGACAGTTGATTGTATGGACCGTAACGCCTTTGCCTGTTGTCACGATACCGACAATCCGATCGCCCGGCAGCGGGTGGCAACAGCCGGCAAAATGTACGGCCATTCCGTCAATAAGCCCTTTGATTTTAAGCGAATCTTTCTTAGGTGCGTTTTTCTTAAAACTCGGCAATTTGATTGAGTTGACGACTTTTTCGATTTTGGATTGCCGATATGCCGGATGAACCGCACGCAAAACATCCCAGCCCGAAAACAGACCTTCGCCGACTTTGGCATAAATGTCATCAACGGTTTCGGATTCAAAATTCGGCAAGACGTTTACAAAATCTTTTTCGTTGAAAACCTGATCTTCCGATTTGAAAAGTTTTTCCAAAATTTCTTTACCGAGAGCAATAAATTGTTCACGTTTATTGATGCGGACATAACGGCGAATGGCGGCCTTAGCTTTGCCGGTTACGACAAAGCGATCCCATTCAAGAGAAGGATGTTGGTTTTTGGAAGTTAAGACTTCAACCTGATCGCCGTTTTGCAAAATGGTTCTCAACGGTTTGATTTCGCCGTTGATGCGTGCACCGACACAGGTATCACCTACGTTAGAGTGAATGGCATAAGCAAAGTCTACCGGAGTCGAACCTACAGGTAAGCCGATTAAATCGCCTTTAGGGGTAAAACAAAATACCTGATCATTGTACATTTCAAGCTTGGTATTTTCCAAAAATTCATCCGGATTTTGTGCCTGTTCAAGAATTTCCAAAAGCTCACGAATCCAGCGGAAATTCTTACCTTCGGTTTTTTGACCTTGCTTGTAGGCCCAATGGGCGGCCACACCTTTTTCATTGACTTCGTGCATTTCATAAGTGCGGATTTGGACTTCAATGCGGACATCTAACGGTCCGATAACACCGGTGTGTAAAGATTGGTAGCCGTTTGGTTTAGGCGTTGAAATATAATCTTTAAAGCGGCGCGGCACCATGTGATATTTACTGTGAATAATCCCCAAAGCCTGATAGCAGTCGGCAACCGAATCGACGCAAATACGAAAAGCCATAATATCGGAAAGTTGCTCAAACGAAGCATTTTTTAATTGCATTTTGCGCCAAATCGAATACGGCGATTTTTCGCGACCGGTGATGGTGCAGTGAATGCCGTTGTCGGTCATATCTTTTTCAAGTTGTTTGATAATCTTCGGTACAACATTGCTACCTTGTTCACGCAAGAAGTTTAAGCGGGCGACAATTGAATCGTGAGCCTCTTTATAAAGCTCGGCAAAAGCGATTTCATTCATCTCCTCTTTAACTTCTTCCATACCGATACGTTCGGCCAGAGGCGCATAAATATCAAGAGTTTCGCGGGCAATACGGGCGCGTTTTTCCGGTGCGCAAAAATGCAGTGTGCGCATATTGTGCAATCTGTCGGCGAGTTTTATCAGCAAAACTCGGATATCTTCAGACATTGCTAATAAGAGCTTGCGGAAATTTTCAGCTTGCTTGCTTGAGCCGGATTTATGCTCGATCATCGCTAATTTTGTCAGACCGTCTACAAGTTGGGCAACCTGCTCACCAAACAGATTCCTGATCTCATCTAAAGTGGTATCGGTGTCTTCGACGGTATCATGTAAAAGGGCGGCAATAATTGAAGCGCAATCCAATTTGTATTTTGTTAAGATACCGGCAACTTCTATCGGATGAGAATAGTACGGGTCACCCGAGGTGCGTAATTGCGAACCGTGTTTTTTGAGCGCAAAAACATAAGCGCGGTTCAAGGCATCTTCATCCGCGTACGGATCATACGATTTTACCAAATCAACCAATTCATATTGTCTTAACATAAGCCCGTCTCTTATCTTAAAAAAAAGCAAAACATACCGTTACAATAATATGTTTTGCTTTAATAAAGGTTAATTTAATCAATTAATCTAAATAATCAAGATCATCAAAAGATTCATCACATAAATCAGCGTCGTCGCCTAAATCCAAATCATCGGTTTCGGCATCAAAATCCAGACTGTCGTCATCGTCATCACCGCTATGGATTTGCATCGAGCCGTTTAAGTCTTCATCAGAGAGCATGTCACTGGAGAATTGTTCGTCCAAATCGGCCAATTCTTTTTCGGCAGACAGAATTTCGACTTCTTCATCTTCAGGTTCTTCAACTTCAACATATTTTTGTAAGCCCATAACTAAAGATTTTTGTAAATCTTCAATACTGATACGGTTTTCGGATATTTCGCGTAAAGCAACAACCGAATTTTTATCATTATCTCGGTCAACACAAATATGGGAGCCGGATTCTATATCTTTAGCTCTTTGAGCTGCGATTAATACAAGGTCATAACGATTAGGAATTTTATCAATACAATCTTCAACAGTAACTCTTGCCATTTTTTTACCTTTTTCAAAAAATTATCATGTGTACACGGTTATACATATAATATTTTGCAAATGCAACAATTTTTTTATTTGTTACGGCAAGATTATAGGTATACCCATGTTTTCAAAGTGTGTCTTTACTACTTTGTTACGGATATTAATTTTATCGGCACGCATAGCTTCCAGATTCGTTTCGGTAGTATCATACAAATGGACGGAAGCTTCCAAAAAATATCTGAAAGTTTTGCGTTCCTCATCGGAATAGCCCGGCATATCATCTAAAATTCGGTAATAATAACCTTTACGCAGCAATTTGATGATGGTCATGTGTGTCATCGGCAGGGTATTGACGCGGTAAGCTTTAATGGTTTTATCGCAGGTATAAGCCCAATCGTCTAAACCAAACCCTTCAATGCCGATGGCTTCTTGGAATTTTTCTCTTAAACCGGCCCATTTAACTTTGCGTACCAATGATTGACACGGATTAACGACGTTTCTTAAAAAAGCGACATTTTCATTGACGCCGTTTTTGGTATCCCAATAGGTGATAATCGGCTCAATCATTAAAAGGCGCAACCCGTTGCTGCCGCTCAGGCTGAATTTTTTAATGCCGTCAAGCGTATTGATAAAAGCTTTAACATCTGCTGCTGACAAAGGTGTATCTTTATCGGCCGTAAAATGTCTGATACCGAGCGGTGTATCCGGTGATTTTCCGCCGCCGTAATCAGACATACGGACTTTTTCTTTAATTTTGCGAATGTACTCCGGATTAATGTGGATTTTAGGTGTTTTTTGCGGTTTTTCATCGGCAATTTGCGGAAATTCCAAACTGGCCAAATCTTCGCCCCAAAATTGCGGGCTTAAGAAAATGTACAAATCGGGAGAAACAGACTCAATATTCGGTATATTCTGAAAGCGAGAGGCAATTTTTTCCGGAAATTTGTTTTTGGTTTCTTTTATCCCCGGTAAATCCAAAACTTTGCCGGATAAACCTTTGATGGTATGCAATACCGGTCCGACATACGGATAATATGCTTTAGGCATACGTTTAAGTTCTGCCAATATGCCGTCTTCGGTCGGGTTGGCAAGACGTTTTTCAAAGGCTCCGAAGTTACGGATATCTTGCTTAAATTCATAGTTGAAAACCGAAGGAATACGCCAACTGAAGTCATATTTCCAGTCGTAAAGAGAAGTCTCTTTTTGATATTCTTTTTTTATGCGCCAGACTAAAGGTATGTCTTCTTTGAGATCAATATCATATAAATGTGCATACTCTTTAAGCTGCGCTCGGCATGGCGTTACCCACAGAAACATCAATATTAAATATATAAAACGCTTCATAAAAATCTCCATTAAAAACACTATAACATAAAAAAATTCAAAAAAAAATTAATAATTGACTAAATATGTCTGGACAGTGATTAAATAATTTAGTATAAGTTGTGCCAGATAATTTTTTGGGAGGAAAATATGGGTTGGTCTGATGAAAGTGTTGAGCAATTGCGTCAAATGTGGGCCGATGGCTTAACGGCAAATGAAATCGCAAAAAAATTGGGTGTTACCAAAAACGCCATTGTCGGTAAAGTACACAGACTTTGCTTAAAGGCCAGACCATCACCGATTAAAACCAAGGGACCGGACGATGTAGAAGAAAACGTTGTCGTAACCGAGGTTGTCGAAACCGTTATTGAAGAAACTCCGATTGAAATTGTTGAAGAAGAACCGGAAGTTATTGCGGAAACACCGGTTAAGCCGGAAACAAAAGCCGGCAAGGCCGAAAATATTAAACTTGTTGATTTAGACAGTCATACATGTCGTTGGCCGATCGGCGATCCGCGAGATGACGATTTTTGTTTTTGCGGTAAAAAAGTCAAAGCCGGACAGACATATTGCGATGAACATTCGGCTATGGCTTATGTTAAAGCAACCAAAAGATAATAAGATAAAGTTTCGTGAAAAGAGGGGATTTTTGATCTCCTCTTTTTTTTACAAATTTTGCATATATATCCTAAACGAAAAGTTTTTTATCTGAAAGGGTATGCAAATGAAAAAAAGTTTTATGACCATGACGGTTATTTCTTGTTTTTGGACTTTTGCGGCACAGGCCGGAACATCTTTAAGTTCGGATTATTCGACCTTTAAAAACAAATTGTCCGATGATTACGGTTTGGCGTATAATCTGAATTATTCGGTTATGCCGCAATACGGTTCACCGAGCGGTAAACATACGGCGATTCAATCGTTGTTTATGCCGTCTATAACGTGGACTAATTTTCAAAACGAATATGGTACCGGAACTTTGAATGTCGGATACACCAGTGTTTTTTACAATAACACCGATGCTCAGGATATCCAAAATAATACCGGTATGGTGACGGGTATTAATGATTTTAATGAGCGTGAACAGGAATTTGCCTCTCTGTACTATACCTATCAACTGCCGAAACAGTATAATTGGCTGACATTAGGTGCCGGCCAATATACACTTTATGCTTTTGACGGAACCGATTATGATAATAATCAGCAGGCAAATTTTATTAATTATTCTTTATCGCAAAACGGCAGTGCGACTTATGCCGATGCCGGATTAGGTGCATATGCACAAGCAAATGCCGGTAATTGGCTGTTTGTTGCCGGTATGCAAGATGCTTCGAATATTGAGGCACCGAGTATTCGTTTTAATCATCTTAAAGATAAGCATTATACCTCATTTAGTCAGATCGGGTATAATCCGAATATTAAAGGATTAGGTAACGGACAATATTCGGTTATGTTTTATAATCAGCCGGCGGTATCCGAACAACCTCAGACAACAAATGGTTGGTCAATCAATATGCAACAGAATATCGGCGAAAAATGGGCTTTATTCGGGCGAATAAATGGTGTAACCGGCAATATGGTCAGCATAAAGAATTCGTATGTTGCCGGTATGGTCTATAATAATCCGCTTGACCGTAATGCGCTTGATCAAATAGGTTTTGCTTATGCTTATAATGACTTAAACGAAAAAGCTGTCGGAGAAAAACTGCAAGACAGTGCCGAACAGGTTATTGAAGCATATTGGGCTTGGGGAATTTCCAAATGGGCTACTTTAACACCGGATTTTCAGTTTTATATTCATCCGGCACTTAACAAAAAATCAGAATACGGTACGGCAACATCTCTCAGATTATCGCTTATGTTCTAAAGATATAAAGCCGGCTGTTCTTAAGTCGGCTTTTTTTATTTACATTCTTTTAAAATAGTTGATTATTATCAGTACTATGGTTCACATTAATTTTGAGGATGTAATGCAAAAATTTTTAAGTTTATTTTGTTTGTTGGGCGTTATGGCATGCAGTGCGTCGGAAAACGCCGTCGTTCCGGGGATTGTTCCGAATTCCGCAAAAGAGAAAAAAATTGTCAGGGTTATGCCGAATAACGTTATCGGTGAAGTTGAAAATATTTATTTACCGCCGATGAAATCAGCTTTTCAGGCGCGTATAGATACGGGAGCGACTACTTCTTCAATTGATGTGACGGATCTAAAACAATTTGAACGCGACGGCGACAGATGGGTATCATTTACAATAGAGAATCGGGAAACAAAGGAAAAACAATCGTTCGAAAAACCGCTGTCTAAAAGAATCAGAATTCGTCGCAGCGGCGAAAATGAAAGACGCCCGATTGTCGAAATGGACGTGAAAATGGGCGGCGAGAAATTTAAAGCCGACTTTACGCTGGCCGAACGTTCAAAATTTGATTATCAGGCATTGGTCGGACGCAATATCTTGAGCGGTCGCGCCATTGTTGATGTATCTGTATCGAATACCCTAAAATAAGGACTATGTTATGAAAAGATTTTTTTCGGTTCGTCATACTTTATGTTTGTTTTTATTGGCAGCAATTATTTTTTCGTGTGTGGCAACATATTATAAAATCGCATATTGGGGTTTTAGTTTCCGCCCGCATGAAAAGACCGATGTCTGGACGATTGATGCTCATATAATATTTGAGCCGACAGGTGAGCCGATTGAAGTTTCTCTTTCAACTCCGAGAATCGGTAATGAATACAAAATTTTGAGCGAAGATGTTATTGCTGCCGGTTATGATGTCCGAAAAGACGATAAAAATTACCGGATGTTTATGTCTTCTAAAGCCTTAAAGAAAAAACAAAACGTTTATTATCGTATTATGCTTTATGATAATGAAGATACGGCCGGAAAAATCAAAGATGATAAAGCACCTAAAGTTCAGAAGCCGGTATTCGAAAACGAACAGCAGGAAGGTATGGTTAACGCTATTTGGGCGTTGTCCGAAAAAATTGACGGTGAAACCAAAGCCGAGCGCATTATCAAACTGTTAAATCAAGAAGTTTTGGAACCGGAAGTGGATGCTTTTTTACCGGTGCGCAAAACCCCGAAAATTATGGCCGAGAAGATTATCTATTTATTGTCGGTCAAAAAAATCGCCGCACGGATTATCCGCGGCGTATATTTGAAAGAAAAGCGTCATGTCGCTTCAGCCGATTTAATGCTTGAGGTGTATGAGGGCAGTAAGTGGAAAGTTTATAATATCTTTACCGGCGAAGAAGGGCTGCCTAAAAATTTTGTGGTTTTTCAACGCGGCGGTGTTTCGCTGTTGGATGTGGCCGGCGGTAGAAATTCACAAATTAAATTTTCGGTTATTAAATCAGTTATTTCGTCATTTAAAATGGCCGGTCGTCGCGCTAAGTATGAAAACAGCCGCTTTTTTGATTTCACCATTTATAACCTACCGATGCACGAACAAAATACCTTAAAATGGCTGATGATTTTTCCTTTGGGTATTTTGCTTGTTGTTTTGATGCGTAACGTTATCGGTATTTCGACCATGGGGACGTTTACACCGATGTTGGTGGCTATGTCGCTGGTTAAAACCGGATTTTTACCGGGCTTGATTTGCTTCGGGCTGATTATCGCCTTCGGATTACTTATTCGTACTTGGCTGACGCGTTTGAATTTGTTATTGGTACCGAGAATTTCGGCGGTGGTTATATTTGTTATTCTGATTATGCAGTTTTTAACGATATTCGGTTATCAGTTTGATTTCAAAATTGCCGCTTCGGCTGTGTTTTTCCCGATTATTATTACCGCATGGATCATCGAACGTGCTTGCATTACTTGGGAAGAAGACGGGGCTAAAAATGCTACCAAGCAAATTGTTAATACATCTATTGTGGCGATAGTGACGTATTTGGTTATCAGCAGTGATTACATTCGCCATATTATGTTTGCATTCAATGAGTGGAATTTGGTTATTTTACTGCTGGTTATGTTGCTCGGTACTTATACCGGCTATCGTCTGACCGAATTAAAACGTTTTGCGCCGCTTGTTAAGGAGAAATAAGATGTGGCCGTTTGATGCGTTTGTTTCTCCCAAAAAATTACGTGCCGCCGGCGTTCTTGGTATGAATGCGCGTAATTATAAAGTGATATCGCATTTTAATAAACGTTCGTTGTATCCGCTTGTTGATGATAAAGTACAGACTAAAAAATTAGCCAACAATATTGATATCAATACGCCGAAAATGATCGGGGTAATCGAACATCAATACGAGGTAACGGATTTTTTGAAAATTGTCGAAGGACATTCCGAATTTGTGGTTAAACCGGCGCACGGCAGCCAAGGTAAAGGTGTTCTGGTTATCAAAAAATATGAAAACGGTCTGTTTACAACGGCATCCGGTAAAGTATTGAGCTTTAAGGAAGTTTATCAGCATATTTCAAATGTGCTGAGCGGTTTGTACAGCTTGGGCGGACAATATGATGTCGCTTTAATCGAAGAATTGGTGCATTTCAGCGATGCTTTTCAGAATTTCAGCTATCAGGGAATTCCGGATGTGCGTGTGATTGTCTATAAGGGCTATCCGGCAATGTCGATGATGCGTCTGGCAACAAAAGAATCCGAAGGTCGTGCCAATTTGCACCAAGGCGCGGTCGGCGTCGGTTTGGATATGCGTACCGGTAAAGCGATCAATGCGGTTTCACACAATGTACCGATCGGTATTCATCCGGATACAAATGCCGACTTGATGACGTTGCAGGTGCCGCTGTGGAAAGAACATCTGATGATCGGCGCTCAGGCGTATGAAATGACCGGTTTGGGCTATTTGGGGGCCGATATCGTTTTGGATAAAGAACGCGGTCCGATGATGCTTGAACTAAATGCTCGTCCGGGGTTGGCTATTCAGATTGCCAACGGTCACGGGTTACGCGATGTCTTGAAAAAAATCGATAAAAAGTACCCGAAAAACTTATCGGCCGAAGAAAGAGTCGATTACGTCTTGAATAACGGATAAAAACTTCCTAAATATTCTTTTAGAATAAACTGAAAGGAAGTTAAAATGTCAAAATTACTCGGAAAATCAGAAACAAAAAATATTTCTAAGCCGGATACCAAAACTTTGGAAAATAAAGATACCAAAAAAATCGGTATGAGCGAAACGCGTGCCAAAAAAATTAAACATTCGTATAAAGTTAAAGATGCCGAAAATGCGATTTTGCTTAAGACAAAGCACGGTGATATTGTTATCGAAATGTTTCCGGATATTGCCCCGAACCATGTGGCTCGTATTAAAGAGCTTGTTCGTCAGGGCTTTTACAACGGCTTAAAATTCCATCGTGTTATCGACGGCTTTATGGCACAAGCCGGCTGTCCGCGCGGTGACGGAACCGGCGGTAGCGGTAAAAAACTTAAAGCCGAATTTAACCGTACGCCGCATAAGCGCGGTATTGTTTCGATGGCTCGGGCGATGAATCCGGATTCCGCCGACAGTCAATTTTTTATCTGCTACGGCGATTGTCCGTGGCTTGACGGTCAATATACCGTTTGGGGTGAAGTGACTTCCGGCATGGAGTTTGTCGATATGCTCAAAAAAGGGCACGGCGCTTCCGGCATGGTCGATGATCCGGATGAAATTGTGGCTATGACTGTTATCTCCGACTTATAAAAGTTAAAAACGCGTCTAGCTGGTTACTACTTGTAAGCCTTTTCTCTTATGTACCCTTGTTGTACACTGCGAGAAAAG
>CAMVHF010000010.1 GCA_947167235.1 uncultured Alphaproteobacteria bacterium | reverse complement strand
CAATGAGCGAAGGTTTACGTTTCGCTATTCGTGAAGGTGGTAGAACAGTTGGTGCCGGCGTTGTTTCTAAAATCTTAAAATAATCTAAGAAATAGCGCTTAGCGTATAACTACTTGTATGCCGGTTGGCTTATGTACTATTTTGTACACTGCGCCAACCGGCATACTGCGTATTTAAACGTTAATCGCAATTTTTCTTGTTGCGGGTACTAATCAAAGGCTTTTTCCCTTATGTACGCATTTGTACACCACGGGAAAAAGCCTTTTTCTATTAGCAACGTTCTTCGAGTTTTTTATTTTTGCAGTGTGTTTGTGTGTACTGCGTAAGAGAGGTTTAAAGCGTATTAAGCTCTTTAATCAACTTTTTTCTTGTTTGTTTTTATTCTGTCATCGCTCGATGCGGAGCATCGTCAAGCGATCTCGAGCAGTTTTGTACCGCTTAAAATATCCATTGACGGCGATTATATCGCCGAGGGGTTAATTAGCCGAGATCTTCGAGCTTACGCTCAAAGATGACTTTTAATTTTTTATTGTTATTCGGAACAGGCTTTTTAGCACCGCTATGAAGGCGTCTCCGGTTTTTTCGGTTAGAGCCTCAGAATGAAGATATTTGTTTTAGCGTATAAAATGGACAGAAGATAAATAAGCCGTTTTATTTCCTTAACTTTATTAAAAATATTTTGTCAAAAATTTTGCACAACGGGTAAGAATCTGCTTGCATTCCCTAAAAAAATATGCTAATTTATTAGTAATTCATAAATTATCGTTGTCAATTATCATTCCTATCAATTATAGAAAAGTAGTTAGTTTACTGACTTTGCTTTTCACTGGGATTATTGATTGACATAACTCTACTCGCCGCTTAGCACCTATGGTAATGAGCGGATGATACGTTTGATTTTAATTTCAATAAGACAAATAACAAAAATAAATAGCATATGAAGACAAATCTTTTCAGCATTGCCTCGAAGATGACAGTACTGGCAATGGTAGTTTGCATGAACATCGTGAGCTTTACTTCCTGCCAAGAGAACGAAGAAGCTCAGGCAAGAGTGATGAAATTCTCTGATGATCCGGTTGTTGTCCCTGAGACGAAGCCAGATTGGACTCGTGAGCGCACAGATGTTCTTAAGAACGAGTATCACGATGACTACGTCATCACGATTACCGATAAGAACAGTGACAAGAAGCACACTCTGGCTGGCCACGCAGACCTCTGGGCAGAGCAGTACGAGTACACCATTGAAGAGAAATATGAAACGCTTGACGTTGCATTCTCGAACAATGGTCGTACCGGAGGTGAGCCTACTATCCTGCCGACTGACACCGGTTCTGTTGCAGTTACCAATTACTTCTTCCCCCTGGAGGATGGTAATGTGGCTGCTGTCAGCGATACCTGTGTAAGAGTGAATGATGCCCCCTATGACCAGCTTGTTAATGTTCGTTTGGTTTCACTGAACAACGTTGATAAGGCAGGTAAGGGCCCGCACAAGGCTATGACCCGTGCTATGTACCAGAAGAGCGTGGTTTACACAGAGATCGTTGCCGAGCTGACCTATAACACGGTTGGTATCGAGAACGTTGCTCCCACAACCATCGTTCTGAAGGACACCGTTACCCGCAAGGTAATGGCCGAGGACGACATCGACAAAGTTACCGTTATCAACAAGGGTCGCGAGATCCTTGATAATACTACGGAAAGATGTTATTTCACCGAGCTTTTCACTATGAAGAGCGGTGAGAAGAATGAAGTTAATAAGAGCTATATCCTCAATCGTCTGTTTAAGGGCATCGAGCCTTATGACCTGATTGTTGACAATTTCACTTATAACTTCTCTCAGAGCTATGGAATTACAGCTGGCAACGAAACATCTGTTGAGAGCGTCGATAGCAACTGGAACGTGTGGGGTAAAACCGACCGTTACAGCGCAGCAATCAGCGGTCCCAAGAGTGTTACAACTGACTACAGCCTCTATCATGAGCGTTGTCAGTATAAGGACAGCTACGTTACCGTAGATTTTGAGTACATTGCTCCGTCTGTTAGCGAGAACGGTACTAATGTCGCTACGGCTTCTTCAGACCGCACAGGGTATGACAAAGCTATTCTCACCAACAATGTGAACACCACCTATAGCGGTTACAATCAGGCTCTGTCTGAGTTTGTAAATCTCTATAAGGAGGCAAAACATATTGTTAGTGAGGGCTTTGATGCTGAGAGTGCTAAGAAGGAGTTCACCGATAACACTATGACCTGCAGCGTGGACTATGTGACCACCTACAGCGACGGCGAAATCGTGCGCACTTCTTTCAAGCACAGCTTCTCTCGTTCACTTGTTTGCACTTCTAATTGGACTTCGATTGAGGCTAATAACACCAATCGTACCAACGGCGCCACTCTGAATGTCTCTAAGGCTTCAAAGAGCGACGGTGAGTGGAAGTGGAATCAGGAGAACGGTTCAATCTCTGCCAATGTTACTCTTGCAGGTTCGAGCAAGCAGAACACTTGGGAGAGCGTTGAAGCAAACAATGTAACTGTTACCCATCGTGGCAAGACCTACAATTTCGGTTCTGACAGCTACACACTCAACAATGCTGCTTCTGTTGCTAACGGAGTCGTTAACGGCTCTTACACCGAGTACAAGTACAGCGACAAGCTGAGCTACAAGTATGGTGACAGCAACGTGAAGAACAGCACTGCTCCCGGCCTTATCAAGGTCGAGATTGAGGAGGATACTTTCTTCCCCAAAGAGTGGGGTAAGCTGCTCTCAGCTACTGAGACAGTTGCTCCCGATGAGAATCGCAAGGCTTATGTTTACACATGGAGCTTGCACTTCGAGAAGGGCACTCTGCCCGTCGTTGTGCGTAAGGGTTCACTGCAGCCGGAGTGGAAGTTTGAGTACTTCACATCAGTCGTCGACAGCCGTTACAACGGTGGTTACTATCTCAAGGCTACCAAGTCTTGGGTGAACACCATTGCCAGTGATGGCACAGACTGGATGGAGTGGCTTGACAACTCCAATACTAACAAGGGCAACATGGCATATTCCACCGCAACCGCTTGGGGTTGGGATGAGGGCCATCAGGTAAACGGTCATCCTTCAGTTACCACCAGCCGTCATACTCTGACGGTCAACAATGGTGAGCTGAAGGCTCGTGACAACTATCTGAACAAGGCTATGACCGACACCCACGTTAACAAGAACGGTGGTTGGAAATAAATATAAGTGAGCACCTCGGGGCTTACTTATATATTGCCCCTTGGTCTCTTCTCGTAGGCTTCGCCGCTTCGGCAAGCCTAGCTATTTAAATTTTTAATAAAAAAGGAGAGGGACGGCATTAAAACTGCGCGCAAGCGTAGCCTGCCTATCCCCTCCTTGTCAAACAAAATTAAAACAAAAAAAGTTATGACACGCAATAATATTTTTGCAATCATCGCCATCATGGCAAGTACCGCAACCGTTAATGCTCAGGACGTCCGTGATGTTCTGACCGACCGTACCTCACAGGAGGTTATGGAGTTCAGGAAAAACCTGAACGACCATGACATGCTCCACGAGATGGAGGTCAAAGGTCAGTATAAGGATCACATCGTTGCCTACGACGGCAATGTGACTGATCCGGTCAGGCTCTGTTCGAAGTATCAGGGCTCTCAGGGCTTTTCCGTGGGTGTGTTTGGAGGGTGTTCATACTTTGCAGGCAATTTCTTGCCTCGCATTGGTGTGGAGGCAACATACGGCTACAGATGGCTGTATGGCACCCTCTGGGGCTCTCTCGGTCGAGGTGAGTATGACAAAGACGCAAGCAAAGACCAAACCTTCCTAGAGGAGAACTTTGGCCTCGAGGGCGGTATAGAATTTGCCAATTGGGCTGACCACCATAATCAAATTTTCTTTGTGATTGGTGGTGAGCTTAAGCTGAGAAAGGACTACAAGGACTTTAACTTCGGCGACAAAGATAATGCCGTCGACCTGATGTATACCTTCAATGGTCGTACGTTAGGCGGTTATGCCGGGTTAAAGTACAACTATAGCCCTCGCTTCTCTAGCTGGAGTATGTATGTTAAAGCCACAGGCGGCTTTAACCAGAACTACAAGGGCGATATCTTGGGTTCTGTTGACACCGAGAAGTACAAGGAGTACACTATCGGCGGCACCAAGCTCTATCCGGAGTACACGGTAACTTTGGGTGTGAATGCCAACGTATTCAACGAGATGAGTTACAACCATAAGGCTATGAACGCCATGGGTTTGAGCAAGGCCCAGGTAAAGGCAATGCGCAAGTAAGCTTACTATAAGAAACAGCGTTTACATCTCCACGTCTTTGACGTCTGAGAATGTAAACGCTGTTTTGCTTTTTAAATATACCCTGTTATTTTCCGAATGTCTTTTTTATGTCATTCTTGACCTTTAGGTCGAGAATCCCGGCTGCTAATCAACACCGATAACCTCACGGCGGTTAACATGATCCGGTTTGCTGACAATACCTTCACGTTCCATGCGCTCAATCAGATTAGCGGCCCTGTTATAGCCGATACGCAATTTGCGCTGAATATAACTGGTCGAAGCTTTCTTTTCGGTTTTAACGATTTCCACCGCCTGCATATATAAATCTTCTTCGGCATCGCCGGCACCAAATTCGCCTTTATCAAACACCGGACCGGAATCTTTGGTATTTAACTCGCCGGCCGTGACCTCGGTAACATACTGAGGTTCTTCTTGTTCTTTAATAAATTCGACAATCTTCTCGACTTCATCATCAGGTACAAAACAGCCGTGAATACGGATAGGACGCAAACCGGACGGCATATACAGCATATCGCCCATACCCAAAAGCTGTTCGGCACCTTTTTCGCCCAAAATCGTGATACTGTCACCGCGGGTTGTCACATGGAAACTGATACGACTCGGGAAGTTGGCCTTAATCACGCCGGTGATAACATCAACTGACGGACGTTGAGTTGACATAATCAGGTGAATACCGGCGGCACGCGCCATTTGTGCCAAACGTTGAATGGCTGCTTCGACTTCTTTGCCGGCAACCAACATTAAATCGGCCATTTCATCAACCACAATGACGATATACGGCATTGGCGATGTATCGAGCGTTTGCTCCTCATAAATCGGCTTACCGGTTTCACGATCGAATCCGGTCTGGATGGTCTTCTTGATCTCTTTGCCGGACTTGCTCATTTCGGCCACTTTTTTATTGTAGCCGGCAATGTTACGAACATTTAACAAAGCCATCGAACGGTAGCGGCTTTCCATTTCCTGCACCGCCCATTTAAGCCCGACAACCGCTTTGGCCGGATCGGTAATTACCGGCGTCAGTAAGTGCGGAATGCCGTTGTACATCGAAAATTCGAGCTGTTTCGGGTCAATCATGATAAATTTACACTGTTCCGGTGTCATCCGATACAGCAACGACAAAATCATCGAGTTAACACCCACCGATTTACCGGAACCTGTCGTACCGGCAACCAATAAGTGCGGCATTTTAGATAAATCGGCATAAACATGCTGACCGCCGATATCTTTACCCAAAGCAACATTCAAAATATTTTTGCTGTTTTTGAATTCGGCATCTTCCAAAAGTTCACGCAACCAAACGGTTTGACGATTAACATTCGGCAATTCGATACCGATGGTGTTATGCCCGCTGACAACCGCCATACGCACCGATGTCGCCGACATCGAACGGGCAATATCGTCCGAAAGACCGATAACACGAGCCGTACGAGTGCCAGGTGCCGGCTCGAGTTCATAAAGCGTAACCACCGGTCCCGGACGAACTTTAACAATTTGACCGCGGATGCCGAAATCTTTCAAAACCTGCTCGAGTTTGACGGCATTTTCTTTTAACACATCTTCATCAATCGTAATTTGCGCCGTTTCTTTCGGTAACGACAACAAATTAACATCCGGCAGCATATATTCGTCGGATTTGATTTTTTCTTTAGGGGCAATGGTCGACTGCGGAATTTCAACAACCGTCGAAGTCGCATTATTATGCAACGTTCCTGAAACAGCCTGTGTCTGCGGTACGGTATTCGGATTCTTTTCGGCAGTCTTCGGAATATTCAACAATTCTTCCTGATGAGCAGTTGCCGTTGCAGTTTTGGTTTTGGCGGATTGCTTGGCTGAAAAGGATTTAACACCTTCCATTTGGTAAATCTCTTCCGGCGAAATCTTACGCGCTTGCTTTTTCTGATTTTGGTTGGCTAAATTTTCATCATTGATAAAATCGAATGTCGGATTAAAACTGGCATTTTTGGCGGTGGCAGTCGGCACTTCTTCCGGTTCGGATTGAATAGCCAAATTGCCCATTGTCGGCGTGTTGCTATGCGGCATTTCAATTGTCAGACTGTGACGCGATGTCATCGGCTCAATACCGGACTTTGCCATGGCGGCATGTAACGAGTTGGTTTGTGCCATATATTGCGGTGCAACCGTCGTGCCGTTATTTGTATCTTCGCTTGCGCCGAAATTAGGCTCGCGGCGAATTGATGCACTTTGGCGGATGCTCTGCGTTTTGTTTTGTAAATAGCTCGGATTAAGTTCCTTAAATTCTCTGAAATTTTTGATATTGGCCGCTTTTTTGAAAATATTTACCATGATATTGCCGATTTTAGCAAAACAACCGCTGATAAAGGCACATATATTTAACCAGAATTTGAAGGTGACGCCGGCGGCATAATTAAACGAAATCAAGCTGACAAATAAAATAATGCCCTCAAATAGTGCCGTATTATACGGAAAGTTCATCAAATTGATGTAGCTGTTCATCGGACGGCTTAATACGCGGCTCCATTCACCGGCCAGATTATACGGCAGATTAAAGGCACCTAAATATGAACTGGCCGTTAAATCAATAAAACAGGCAAGACTTAACATTCCGACAAACCATGCAAATATACGCATTTTACATTCGGCAAATGAGTGGTCGCGCACCAATCCGATTCCCCACAGAATCGGGATAAATAAAAAGATAATCAGAGCCAGACCGAAACTGCGCAAAACGGCATCGGCCGAATAGGCCCCGAACACACCCAGACAATTTTGAATTTTGGCAGCTTGCGAAGATACTTTGTTAAACGACGGATCGGCCGCGTGATAGTCGATAAGTCCGATAAATATCAGAATCGGCAATACAATGAATGCAACACCGAAAGCCATGCATAAACAAACTTTCCACCATGGTTTAATATCTTCTTTTTTAATTTTTTTCTTGCCCATTATCTTCCTCTGAAAGTCAAAATTCCACCATCAAAATTATAGTCGCAAAACATCAACAAAATATTAAAAAACTTAATTATTTCGGCGGCTTTGTTAATAAAAAATGCGGTATTTCTTGACAATCTTTCGAACTCGACTATACACTTCACCAGATATTAAGTTGAAAGGTATGTTATGAAGTATGCTTTTGTATTTCCCGGACAAGGTTCGCAATTTGTCGGAATGGGAAAAGAATTGGCAGAAAATTTTGCTTCTGCCCGTGAAGTATTTGAAACCGTTAATGATGCACTATCTCAAGATTTATTTAAGATTATGACCGAAGGACCGGATGCCGAGCTGACAATGACAGCTAATACTCAGCCGGCCTTAATGGCTATGTCTATGGCGGTTGTGAATGTTTTGAAGAAAGATTTCGGTATTGATTTGCAACAAAAGGCCGCTTATGTTGCCGGTCACTCTTTAGGCGAATATTCGGCGGCATGCGCTGCCGGTGTGTTTTCACTGGCCGATACGGCAAAATTATTGCGTATTCGCGGTGAAGCAATGCAAGATGCCGTTCCGTTTGGCGTTGGCGGTATGGCAGCTGTTTTAGGTTTATCTTACCAGGATGTCGGGGCATTGGTCGAGGCTTGTTCCAATGGTGACAGTATTTGTGTTGCCGCCAATGATAATTCGGACGGGCAAGTCGTTTTATCCGGCGCAATGACGGCTATTGATCGTGCGGTTGAAATTGCCGGCGAATTCGGTGCAAAAAAATGTATCAAATTAGCTGTCAGCGCACCGTTCCACAGTCCGTTTATGGCACCTGCTGCCGATGCGATGGCGCGCGCCTTTATGGATGTCGAATCTCATGATGCGCAAATTCCGCTGATAGCTAATGTTTTAGCTGAACCTATTACGGATCATAAAGAAATTATTAAGCATCTTATCGAACAGGTTACGGGAACCGTCAGATGGCGTGAAACAATGATGTTTATGCAGCAAAACGGCGTGACCGATTTGGTTGAACTCGGTGCCGGACGTGTACTTTCCGGTATTGCTAAACGTAGCAATAAAGAAATCAATTCAATTTCTGTCGGCTCGGTTGAAGAAATCGAAGAGTTGGCAAAAAATTTATAATGAAAGGATAAAAACAATGTTTAGATTAGATGGTAAAGTTGCTTTAATTACCGGCGCCGCCGGCGGTATCGGTCGTAAAATCGCACATACATTATATGACCAAGGTGCCTATTTGGCATTAACCGATATGAATGCAGCCGGCTTGGAAGCCTTAAAGGCAGAATTAGGCGAAAATGTTGAATGTTTTGTTGCCAACTTGGGTGATGCCGAAGCTGTTAAAACCTTGGTAAGTGATGTCGAAGCTAAATTCGGTAAAATCGATATTTTAGTAAACAATGCCGGTTTAACGCGTGACAACTTGTTTATGCGTATGAGTGATGAAGAATGGCAATTGGTTTTGGATGTAAACCTGTCAGCCGGTTTCAAATTGGCTCGTGCCGTTGTTCGCGGTATGATGAAACGTCGTTACGGTCGTATTATCGGTATGGCTTCGGTTGTTGGTGTTATGGGAAATGCCGGTCAGGCTAACTATTCGGCTTCTAAAGCCGGTATGATTGCCATGAATAAATGCTTGGCTCAAGAAGTCGGCTCTCGCGGCGTAACCGTTAACTCTATCGCTCCGGGCTTTATTCGTACGCCGATGACTGACGTATTACCGGAAGATGTTAAGGCCGCTTTACTGGCTAAAATTCCGGAAGGTAAACTCGGTGAAGCTCAAGATATTGCCAATGCCGTTGCTTTCTTGGCATCTGATGAAGCTCAATATATTACCGGACAGACTATACACGTCAACGGCGGTATGGCAATGATTTAAAAATTCGTATAAGTGTTATCTACGAGTGCTTTTTCTCCTTGTGTACTGCTTTTGTACACGTCGTTGAAAAAGCACTTCGTATATAAGCACTTCTTCGAATTTTTGTGGGCGCACACGGCGACAGTCGGCATACGTCGTATTAAGCGCATTATCTGTTTTATCAGGTGTCAGATTTTTGTACACGTCGTTGAAAAAGCACTTCGTATATAAGCACTTCTTCGAATTTTTGTGGGCGCACACGGCAACAGTCGGCGTTTTTTTATTATATCATTCTTGACCGAGCGCTTTTTTATTATGTCATCCTTGGGCGAGCGATAGCGAGAACCGAGGATCTCTTTAATTGCAACACTGCCTGTTGCAAGAGACCCCTTGACGGCGACTACATCGCCGAGGGGTGACAACTGTTCGTCATGCCTCGATTGCGCAGCAATCGTCAAGGCATCTCATGCGGATTGGCACCGCCTATTGAATGAGATGCCCGATCAGGTCGGGCATGACAGTAAAGGCAGACAAGAATGACGGTATTGTTTAAAAAAAAAGAAAAGCTCGTTCCTTGAGGGAACGGGCTTTTCTCGTATTGTTACAGATGAAGAAGATTCTATATGGATTACATATAAGAACCGCTGTTCAACATCTGCTGGATCTCGCCAACACTCATTTCACCAACAACCTGGATAGGCTGCTGAGTGCGAGTCTGAGGCTGAGAAGTCACGGTAGTAGTGCGCTGGGGCTGAGCCACGGTACGAGTCTGAGTCTGTGTGCGAGTGCGTGCGCTCTTCTTACCAGTCACGACTGATACGGGAACACTTGCGCCAACATAGTTACCATTGATGTTAACTCCAACACTTGCGTTAGGAGTATACATGGTACCCATATTGCTGTTGCGAACAGGAACAGAAACGCTGAAACCGAAGTTCTTACCACCTACTGCAATACTGGCATTGCCAGGCATACCTACCATACCACCCATAGGAGCAACCATACCACCCATCATGCCACCACCTACATAACGCATGTAGTAGCTGGAATAAGCACTGAAATCGCCATTGCTCTCAGGATTGGGGATACCGTAAGCGGCAGGATTGTATCCCATGCGCTCATATTGATTCCACATGTTAATGCAATACAAGCGACCGAGCTCGCTGTAGAAATTACGGCCGGTTTTCATATAAGAGATACCAGGGATACCCTGAACGGATACCTCAGTGTCCCAATAACCGTCACCATCCATATCCAAACGAGCGTGGCTGGAGTTGTGTGAGATAACAATCTGTGCACTAGCGCAAACAGTTACTACGAGCATGAAAAGAGTGAACATCATCTTCTTCATATCTGTATTGTATTGTGTTACAAAATTCCCCGTTTTTGCAGCAGTCAGAAAATCATATCATTCAAAAAATTCAAATAGTCTCCAAAATCCAAAATAACAACAAAACCTCACAAGCTAAAGATTACTATTATTCATCCGCGTCCATATCATGCTCAAAAAAATATGGTCTTAAGTTTGGTTAAATTACTACAAAGGAAAATGGTATTTGAAAATTTGAAAAATACTATTTCATCAGCATTCAAAACAAAAAATTCTGCAACGATTGTTTTTGCTTTTTTAAACGTAGGGATTATGTTATAAAAGATAACGAAAAAATCTCTATGTTTGCAAAAACATAAAATAATTTAATCATCCTTAAAACATAATCCCTACTAATATACAACTTTATAATAACCTTTTTTTTCGGATTTGGCAAGAAAAAAACGCGTCAAAACGCGTTTTTTGTTTATTTTTGGCTAAAAATTTATTTTTCTGCGGGCTTTAATCGCGAAACATAGCGCTTTGCAATTTTAACCGCATGATCGTAATCTGAAGCTGTTGAGATGTCGGATAACTTGATTTTAGCACTTTCAAAAGCCTGATGCAAAATCCGTTTCGGTTGTTTTTTGATATTGGAAATAACTACTTTAGTGTGACTTTTGTGCATTTTTTGAATAAATTCCACAATCAAATTGGCACCGCTGGCATCGATCATCGAAACGTGCCCCATACGGATAATCACGACATTTGGCTGTGTGTCTAAGGTGCGGAAAAATTTGGAAATTTCCGAAACGACTCCGAAGAATAACGGACCGGCCACGCGGACTACCACAATTTTTTTGTCACGCAAATCTTGGGCGACTTCAACACCGACGTCTTGTACCATTTGCTCCATATTGGCAAGTTCGATTTCCTTGCTCATTCGGTGCATGAAGATAATCGCTGCCATCATAAAACCAACCGCAATGGCAGCACTTAAATTGACCAAAACAGTCAATAATAACGTTACCAGCAAAGTATAACGATCACCGGCTTGTTGTCGGAGGAGTCCGGCTATTTTATCCAAATTAAGCATGTTCCAGCCGATAATCATCAGAATTAAGGCTAATGCCGACAGCGGGATAAATTTAATCAGCGGCGACAAACAAAACATAAAGGCTAACAAAAATACCGACTGCAACATTCCCGAAACAGGCGAATAAGCGTGAGCCTTAAAATTAGTGGCCGTACGCGCAATGGCTCCGGTTGCCGGTAAACCCATAAAGAAGGCCGAAGCCATATTGGCTAAACCTTCACCGATAAGCTCGGCATTAGGGTTATGAACATCACCGCTCATACTATCAACAACTTTGGCACTTAAAAGGGATTCGACAGCCGCTAAAAAGGCAACTGTTAAGGCACTGGCAAATACGCCGCGGAATAAATCAATACTCAGTGTCGGTATAGTCGGCATCGGTAAAGTCTTTGGCAAATCGCCGTATTTGCTGCCGATGGTTTCGATAGGTAAGTTAAATCCGAAAGTGATGAGTGTGGTGATTATTAAAATTGCTAAATATACCGGTATTTTCGGCGTGTATTTTTTGATACCGATATACAGCGCCAATGAAATAAAGCCGATAAACGTTGCACTTAAATTTGATTGCGGTAAGCTGCGGATATACAGCCACCATTTATCTAAAAAGCCCATCGGGAGCGATTCTAAATTCATGCCAAAGAAATCTTTGACTTGAGAGGTAATCAGTGTCAGACCGATACCCGCCGTAAAGCCGATAACCACCGGATACGGAATATATTTGATATAACTTCCCAGTTTCAATAAACCGGCACCGATTAATAAAATTCCGGTAATAATCATTGAGGCAATAAGACCGCTGTATCCGTGTTCTTGCAATACCTGCAAAACGACAATGGCAAAGGCGCCGGTTGGTCCGCCGATTTGAAAACGACTCCCGCCGCATAACGAAATGATAAAGCCGGCGATAATTGCCGTATATAATCCTTGTGCCGGCGTTAAACCGCTGGCAATTGCCAATGCCATGGCAAGCGGCAACGAAACGATACTGACTGTCAAACCGGAAATGCAATCGCGTTTGAAAAATGACAGGTTGTATCCGCGTTTTAAAATTTCAAATGATTTCGGCTGATAGTTTTCTTGTATATTATTCCATAAGTTCTTTAGCATTTTTTTCATCCTATATTAGTTCGGCGGGTAACATAAGACGAATTATTTAAGAAAACAATAAGTTTTTTACAAAAAGCCAACAAAAAAAGCACCCGATAACGGGTGCTTGATCAAAATCGGTAAAATATTATTTAGCCTTCTTAGCGGTTGCCTTTTTGGCAGGGGCTTTTTTAGCCGGAGCCTTCTTAGCGGTTGCTTTCTTAGCAGGGGCTTTTTTAGCCGGAGCCTTCTTAGCGGTTGCCTTCTTGGCAGGGGCTTTTTTAGCCGGAGCCTTCTTAGCGGTTGCTTTCTTGGCAGGGGCTTTTTTAGCCGGAGCTTTCTTAGCGGTTGCTTTCTTGGCAGGAACTTTTTTAGCCGGAGCTTTCTTAGCGGTTGCTTTCTTGGCAGGGGCTTTTTTAGCCGGAGCTTTCTTAGTGGTTGCTTTCTTGGCAGGGGCTTTTTTAGCCGGAGCTTTCTTAGCGGTTGCTTTCTTGGCAGGAGCTTTCTTAGCCGGAGCCTTCTTAGCGGTTGCTTTCTTGGCAGTAGCCTTTTTAGCCGGAGCTTTCTTAGCGGTTGCTTTCTTGGCAGTAGCCTTTTTAGCAGGAGCCTTTTTAGCGGTTGCTTTCTTTTCAGTCTTTTTGGCTGTTTTCTTCTTAGCCTTTTTAACTTTCTTCGGTTTCGGTTGGTTGCGTGCTTGTGAAATTGCTAAAGCATTTTCCAAGGCCTTTTCGTCACACAAACCGATCGCAACCGGATTCTTCGGTTTCAAATCGGCCATATTGGCATATTCGCCGTTGCGGATTTTGTTGATGGTCGGTTTGGTTGTGCCAACCAATTTGCAAATTTGCGAATCCATAATTTCAGGGCAATTCTTCAGAATCCATAAAATGGCAGCCGGTTTTTCGCTTCGTTGTGTCGGCGAGAGAACCTTTTTAGCTTTGGCATTACGTTCTTTAACGTTGTTTTCCAAAATATTGGCAACCAAGTTGGCGGTGGCATCGGCTTCGCAACGATGAATCTCATCCCAAGAAAGTTGACCATTGTTAATCGGGCTTAAACCGACAATATTATAAGCGACATCACCGTCGGCAATAGCCTGAATTTCCAGTTCATGAATTTCGCAGAACTGGGCAATTTGGCGGAATGTCAAAGTTGTGTTTTCAACAAGCCATACGGCGGTTGCTTTAGGCATTAAAGGAGCTGTCATATTTTTATCCTTTCATTTTAAAAATCTTTATACCCAATACAATACTCAAGCTATGGTTAAGATACAATGAATTTTTTTGTGTTATAAACTCAAAAAAGCCCGCAAAATGCGGGCTTAAATTTTTTAAGCACGGCAAATTAGTTCGATTTCAAACCGAAAGCACCGAATTTGCTGTTAAACTTACCGACTTGACCGCCGTTATCAATAATACGACGAACACCTGTCCATGCCGGATGAGACTTCGGGTCAATTTCAAGTAACATTTTGTCACCGGCTTTGCCCCAAGTCGATTTTGTTTTAACTTCCGTACCGTCTGTCATCACATATGTAATCTCGTGATAATCAGGGTGAATTCCTTTTTTCATTTTAATCTCCAAATTCAATACAAATTTCTAAGTTTTACGACTTTATACATTAAGCAAATAAAATAAGCAAGCATTATTTTCACGCTTTTTTAATTTTTTTGCTATTTTGCCATTGTATCGGCTAATTTTTGACGCAAAGCTTCGTTGGTTGCAATAATGTTACCGCTTAACAAAACATTGTTTAAGTTTTCGGTACGGATATCCGTTTCACCGATGGTGAACATATATCCGCCGGCTTCTTTAACCAGCAAAATGCCTGCAGCAATCGCAAACATCGAGTTGTCGGAAGCAATTACGGCATCAATTTTGCCGGCTGCAACATAAGCCAGTTCCAGTGCAACCGAACCTTTAACGGTCACGTTCGGACTTAAAGAAAGAGCTTTTTGCAAAATATCCAAATCGGCGTTGCATGAAAGCAAAGCTTTATCTATATTTTTGGCACCGCCGATGCGCAGTCTTTCATGATTACGGAAACCTTCTTTGAATGCACCGCAACCTTTTTCGGCAAAAAACAGCTCATCATAAATCGGGCTGTAAATAACACCATCGACAATGACATTGTTTTCAACCATGGCAACCGAAATTGCAAAGTTGGCATTACCATGTGCAAAATTGGCGAATCCGTTAATCGGAGATACCAAAAAATAGTTGCCGTCGGCCGGAATGGCATCGGATTTTGAAGAAATCACAATGTAACTCGGCTTAAATTTGCTCAACTCTTCACGAATTGTGTTTAATACTTTTTCGTGCGAGCGAACAGCAAACATATTGTCGGTATGTACCGAATTTTGCAAATGCTCAAGCTCGTTGAAATCGCGTGTTAGAGCGGTTGTTGCTTTTTTGACGGCGTTAACAATGTTCGTTAATGCAGGGGAAAGGTATGCCATTATTTAGCTCTTTCAACATAGTTAGCTTCAGATGTGCCGACAACAATTTTGTCACCTACACCGATAAACGGCGGAACACCGATGCGAACACCGTTATCCAAAATAGCCGGTTTATAAGATGAAGAAACCGTTTGGCCTTTGATAACAGGTTCGGTTTCAACAACAGTGCAAATAACTTGCAACGGTAAATCAACCGAAATAGGCTTACCGTCAATGTATGAAACTTTAACATCCATACCGTCAGTCAAGAACGGACGAGAATCGCCCAAAATATCGGACGGCATCGTGAATTGTTCAAAAGTATCGGATTCCATAAAGGTTAAACCGGTTGCATCTTCAAACAAAAATTGGCAATCTCTGGTTTCAACCATCAATTTTTCAACGGTATCTTCCGATCTGAAACGTTCATTGGTTTTGGTTCCTTCTTCAACGCTCTTCATTTCGACCTGCATAAAAGCACCGCCTTTACCCGGTTTAATATGAACAGATTTTGTGATAGTCCACGGTTTACCCTTGTATTCGATTACCCAGCCAATTCTGATGGCACCAGCGAGTTGTTTCATTAAAGTTCTCCTATTTACAATTTTACGAATGATTGATTTTACGGCATTAATTGTTTGCCGTGATGAGCGCAACATAAAGTATTTTTTTTAATTTGGCAACAAAAAACCGCAGGGAAATCTAAAAAAATTACATTAAATCAACACCGACTTTTTTGGCGTCTTCCACCTGTTTGCGATATTCATCTTGTCCTTTTTGCCGTGCTTGCTGGCCGAGCGGGTGCAAGGCGCAGGCATCGTCTTGAAGATTGTCAGGCATATCGCAGGCTTTCCAGGCATTGTTGCCGTATTTATCGGTAATTGCGGCATCGGCACCTTGTTCCAAAAGAATTTTAACCGCTTGGGCATTTTGTTTGGCAACGGCCGCAAATAAGGCAGTTTGTCCCGCCGCGTTTTTGTAATTAACATCTACGCCGTTTTGCAGTAAATCACTCAGCATTTTATGCGCGGTCGGATTGTTTAACGAGGCGATATGTATAAGCGCTTCATGTGCAGCTTTGGTTTTGAAGGATACCGGAAACTTTTTGGCGCGTACCAAATCTAAGATTTCTTTATCGCCGATGGTAAAAGCATAAATGACGATGCCGGTTGAAACTTCCGGCGGCCAACCTTTCGACGGCGTTTTTTCCGTCAGCATTTTGAAAATCTGCCGAACTTCGGCATTTCTCTTATCTTGTGCGGTGTTACCGTCGACCATAGATGAAAGTATGTGGCTCGGTGCCGATTCTCCGAATTCATTAAATATATCGGCTCTGGCGCCGTGTTTGAGCAAAATTTGTGTCATTTGCATTTTCGGCGAAATGTCATCCGGATTTTTTTTCTTTATACCGAATAAGCCGGCATCGGCACCGTCACACGATAAAAGCCCTTGTGATAAAAGAGAAACATACGAAACACTCGGTAACCCCTCAATTATCAAAGGGGAATAGCTGTTAAAACGCTCAAATCCGACTTCTTTTCCACCGACACTTTTTAATATTTGCTCACGTTGTCCCGAAGTGAAAACATAGGTCTTAAAACCGAGAGGTATCGCCACTTTTACCATATACACGGGCGTATTGATATCACCGCCGTTTTGCAAAGCAATTTCGGTAAATTTTGGTGCGCAAGCCGCCACCGAATCTGCCAGAATTTGATTTTTATTTTCTTGGTCAAGCGTGCGATACCAGTTTTCAAACTTTTTAGTATCGGTATTTTCAACCGTCATACCGTTTTCATAATGGAAGAAAATACTATCCCAATTATCACGGCTGATATAGTTTTGTGCTTGCGCTTCTGAGATGTTGCAGGCAAATCCGGTCAATAAAATTAAATTAAATAGTTTCAGTATTGTGCCAGGCATTGTTTTATACTCTATAATAGGTGTCATCCGAAATAATGAAATCGACCGGCAGGTCAGTGTAATCACACGGTTCTTCCGGTTGTGCCGCGCACTGAATTAAAAACAGCTCACTGTACCATTCGATAAGCTCCCGATTTTCGGCAAGACCGTCTTTCCAAAGTCTGAAAATCACAAAATCAGGTTCACATTCACTGACAAGCATGGCTTCGTGACGGCGGTTGCGGGTAATTACACCCAAAATCGCTTTTTTGGCTTGCGCTTGAACCTGCTTAACGGATTTTTGCGGTTTTTCCTCTTTTGATGTATCGATAATCAAACCGTCGGTGTGCCATTTTTGATAGGCAGACAGTGCGTTATTGCCGCAAGTCAGTACCAACTTGCCCTTTTGTGCGGCAGCGTCGACAAACTTTACCGCAAACGCGTCGGAAGTTGTATCCGGCAGAATAAAACAGCCGATTTTATCGTCGTCGATTATTTTTGTATTTTCTTGCGTAATTCTGATGATTAAGTTTTGCATTTTTCAATTCTTTGTGTTACGAATAATTTTAATTATGGCAAGTATACACTAATTTTTGATAAAAGGAAGATTTTTTTATGGAAGAACAAACATTGGAACAAAGTCAAAATTCACTTAATCGCTTGAATGCGGCTATTGAGGAATTGGTCAGAGTGATTCAAAACCAAAAGGCAAATTTTAATCAGGCTCTTGAAACCGAACGTAATAATACCGCTGTTGCCGAGACAAAAGTTGCCGATTTGGAACAGCAGCTCAATGTGCTGACAGCTGAAAAAAATAAGTTGGTTGAAGATTTGAATGCCGCGCAAAATAATACCGAGGCAGAATCCAAGATCGCTGAATTGCAACAAGTTGCATCGGCAAAAGATGCTAAAATCAGCGGTTTGCAAACTGAAGTGCAGAACCTTAATAATGCGCTTTCCAATCGTAAAGCGCAAATCGAAGATTTGGAAAGTAAAAATCGTGAATTGGCTGAAAAATTAGCCGCTGCCGAAGCTAAAGTCGGCGAAATGGAAAATAATTCCGCAGCCGGACAAAATGCCGTCGCTGAAATCGAGGCTCGTTTAAATGAAGAAGTTAAGCAAAAAGAAGAACTTGAACTTAAAGTGATGGAATCCGAAGAAAAATTGGCGCAAATGCAACAAACAATTTCACAAACTACCGAAAATATCGATGACGTTGTTGCCAGATTAGAAAAGGTATTGGAAGAAAATGGGGCGAGTGACAATAACAATTGATAAACGCGAATATGCCATTGCTTGCGATGATGGTCAGGAAGGGCATATTATCAAACTTTCGCGCGTATTGGATGAAAAAGCAAAGATGCTGGCGGCCAGTGCCGGTCATATTAACGAAAATATGATGCTGGCTATGGTCGGTTTGCTGTTGGCGGATGAACTGCAGGATATCAAAAGCGGTGTCGCACCGGCAGGTATTGCACCGGAAACATTAAAAAAAGCCGATGCCGAGACGGCTCAGCAAATCGACGGGCAAACAGCGAAAATCAGAAATTTGATTGACAGTATTAAACCGGAATAAATTGTAAAAAAAATGCTTATTTTTAGATAAATAAGCTTGTATTTCGGCATATTTTATGGTATTATTTAAACATAAAGAAGAGGACTGTCTGATGCGTGGTTACCGCATGTCTCTCGAGCCAACATTTTCATTTAGGGAGCTGTCTCTGTCCGGATCGTGGTCCGGTTATATGGCGCCCACCTTAACATAAGCGGTTCGGTCTGAATGTCCAAGTTTCACGGTTAGACGGTCTTCCCTTAAAAAATAAAGCCCCTTAACAGGGACTTTATTTTTTTAAAGGATATGGTCTTAAACCTTTTTCCAAGTGGTGCCGGACGGACCATCTTCCAAGATAATACAGCGGTCTTTTAGTTCGTTGCGGATGGCATCGGCGGTGGCCCAATCTTTGTTCTTTTTAGCGATGGCGCGTTTTTCGATTAATGCTTCAATTTCGGCGGCTTCGTCATCGGCGCTGTCACCCTTGAACCATGCTTGAGGATCGTTATACAATAATCCGAGCATATAGGCATCGGCCATTAATTGCGATTTTAAGCGTGAACGTTCTTCGGCGCTTTCGGCTTTATTCAGGTCATTAACCGTTTCATGCAAATATGAAAGTGCCAATGGTGTGTTTAAGTCATCGGCCAAGGCGGCAATCAGCTTTTCGCTCGGTTCGATTTCAACAGTCGGAACATCGGCATTTTTCAAAAGTGCATTATAGAATTTATCCAATATACTTTTGGCTTGTTGTAAACCCTCAAATGTAAAATTAAACGGTTGGTGATAATGGGTGGTTAAGAACAACAGGCGCAAAGCTTCCGCCGGATGCTTATCCAAAATTTCATCAACAGTGTAGAAGTTGCCTAAAGATTTAGACATCTTAACGCCGTTAATCATTAACATTCCGGTATGTACCCAATAATGAGCAAAATGTGTGCCCGGAAATGCGCCGCAAGACTGTGCCAATTCATTTTCATGGTGCGGGAAGATTAAATCATTACCGCCGCCGTGGATATCAAAATCGTTGCCGAGCAATTTAGAACTCATGGCCGAGCATTCCAAATGCCATCCCGGACGACCGTAGCCCCACGGACTGTCCCAACCCGGCTGGTCGGCATCGGATGGTTTCCATAAAATGAAATCGGCAGGGTTCTTTTTATAGTCGGCGACTTCAATACGCGCACCGGCCAACATTTCATTCATCGAACGACCGGAAAGCGAGCCATAAGACGGCATCGAATCGACATCAAACAATACCTGTTTCTCGGCTTCGTAAGCATGACCGTTTTCTATTAGCTTTTTGACGAGTTCAATCATATCGGCAATGTATTCGGTGGCGCGCGGGCGATAATTCGGCGCCAATACGTTAAGCTTTGCCATATCCTCGATATACCAATTATAGGTCTGTTCGGTAATTTCGCGGATGGATTTGCCGGTTTCTTTATGCTTATTTAAAATCTTGTCATCGACATCGGTAATGTTGGAAACATAGGTTACATGATCTTTACCGTAAACATGGCACAGTAAGCGATATAACACGTCATAAACAACCGGTGTTTTAGCATTGCCTAAATGGGCTTTATCGTAAACGGTCGGACCACAGACATACATACGGACATTGTTTTCATCGATTGGTTTAAATTCTGTTTTTCGTTGTTTTAAGGTGTCGTGTATGTATATCTGTGTCATTGTTTTTTCCTGTTTTTAAGCGGTTTCGCCCTTTAATCTTTTAAGTGTTTTTTCATAACCGATAAGCGGCAGCAGTGTTTTTAACTCCGGTCCGTTATCCAAAGCCGTTAAAGCTTTACGAATCGGGTGGAAAAGTTCTTTACCTTTTTTACCGGTTTTTTGTTTAACTTCGTTTAACCATGTATTGAAGGTGGTATCATCCCACGGTTCCGGCGGTAATAAAGCGGCGGCGGTATCGGTTAAATCTTTGTCTTCCATAATCGGGGTAACGGCATTGTTGCAAATGTCTTCCCATACCTGAATATCGGCGGCAACATTCAAATTCGGGCGAACTTTATTCCAGAATTCTTCGCTGACATCAAAACGATCTTTAATCAAAGAATACGGCATCGAGCGAACAAATTTGGTGTTGAAATGGATAAGTTCTTCTTCATCGAATTTCGGTTGAGAACGTCCCAGTTTGGTAAAGTCCAGCGAAGCAGCCAATTCATCCAGAGAATAGAACGGCTCAATGGAATCCGATGTGCCGAGTTTGGCTAAAAACGAGCAAATAGCCAGAGCTTCGACGCCGTCGGCTTTAAGCTCGCGTACGCCCAAACTGCCTAAACGTTTAGAAAGTTTACCTTCGGTTCCGGTTAACAGCGGTAAATGTGCAAAAGTCGGAACTTTACCGCCGATAGCTTCAAACATCTGAATTTGAGCAGCCGTGTTGGTAACATGGTCCTCGCCGCGGACAATGTGGGTAATCCCGAAATCCGAATCATCGACGCAAGAAGGGAAATGGTACAGATAGCTGCCGTCTTCACGAATGATAATCGGATCGCTTAATTTTTCAGCTTCATATTGGCAGTGTCCGCGAACAATATCTTCCCATTCAATGATGCCCGGCAAAAGTTTAAAACGATAGTGCGGTTTGCGCCCTTCGACCTTGAATTTGGCTAAATCTTCGTCAGTATAATACAAAGCCTGACGATCATAAATCGGGGCTTGTCCTTTAGCCATGGCGCGTTTGCGTTTAATCTGCAATTCTTCCGGTGTATCGTAACAAGCATAAATGCGGCCTTCGGCGATTAATTTGTCACGCAAAGCATCGTAGCGCTCAAAACGAGCAGATTGGCGTGCTTCTTCACACCAATTAAAACCGAGCCATTGCAGGCTTTCGCGCATGGCATCTTCATATTCTTTTTTGGAACGGGCAAAATCTGTATCATCAATACGGAGCATAAATTTACCGCCCAATTTTTTGGCCAACAGCCAGTTAAACAGAGCCGTACGGGTGTTGCCGATATGCATAAATCCCGTCGGGCTCGGAGCAAATCTTACTTTAATATCTGACATTTATCTATCCATCATATTCAAAACTAACAAAGCATATTATAAAGATTATCGCTTAAATTCAACCTTAAAATTCTTCATCTTGCAATAATTTTGCATTTTTTTCGTTATTATCTTCAATACGCATTTCCAAATCATCCAAGAACCAATCGATATCATCATCGTTTTCTTCGTGGATGAGCTTATAAAAACGATCACGATACGAAATCAGAAAACTGCTTTCCGAAACTTTCAAGTCACGGACTTTGATTTTGCCATCATCATTTTTAACAATAACAAAGATAACCTTAAATCCGCCTTTTGAGCCGTTTTGAGGATTTTGCGCCAGTCTCTTAACATAGACCGTACAATAAACGTTAACCAGTTTAACATCGGAAACAACATTATCGACCGTAAACGTAACTTCGCCTTTGTCGATGGTCAAAGGATATGATTTGTATAATGATTCGGTGTATTTCTGGAACAAATCAAGGTAGCGATCTCTCTGACTTTGATCCATTTTGTTCCAATATTTACCGACGACATAACGTGCGGCATAATCAATATCTATGTCATTGTGCAAGATGTCATCCAACTGCTTGTATTTGCTTTCAATATCGGTTGAGGTTAAGATATTTAAGATTTCGTTCCCTTTATCGTTTGCCCATTGTTCGGCCTCTTTTTTGCTGATGTCGTCGGCCAAAGCCTGCGAACCGAATAAAATGCAGAAAAACAGTGTAATAAGTTGCAAAATTTGTTTTATTTTCATTTTTAATCCTGTATCGTTATAGCAATGTAGGTTTAATATTAGCACAATGGTTTCAAAATGAAAGTATTTTCAATTTTATTTTCGCTGTTTTTTGCTGTTCAGGCAACGCAAGTGTCGGCACAGCCTTTTGTTCAGGCACAAGAAGTTTACTATGAGGTTCCGGCTGAACCAACTTACGTCGGACAAGAAAATTTTCAATTTGTCGGTATGCAACCGGATCAGGTTTTTGATGAAAACGATGTATATGTTTTGCCGCAAATGGCGGTACCGGCGCGCGGCAGTTCGCTTAAAGCCATTCGCCAACGTGATAAAATCCGTTGCGGCAGTAATTTGCAGGTTAAAACCTATGCGCATTATGAAGACGGGGTTTGGACGGGAATCGATGCTGATTTTTGCCGCGTATTTGCTTTGGCTATTTTGGGCGATAATAAAAAAATCGAGATGGTTGATGTCAGGCCGGCCGATGTGGCTAAGGCCTTAAACGGTGATCGGATCGATGTGATGCTCAGCGGTGCGTCTTATTCGGCGGCAATGGAAACATCACGCGAGGCATTGAGTGCCGGTTTGTTATATTATGATCATCAAATTTTATTGGTGTCTAAAAAGTTGGGCGAAACCAATGAAGAATTGCACGGTAAAAAAATCTGCATTTCGACCGATACCGATTATTACAAAAATTTTGATGACTATAATATGCGCTACAATATGAATGTTAAATATCTGACTTTTGCTAATTTAGCAAAGGCCAGAGAAGCATTTTTGTTAAAGCGTTGCGATATGATGACTGCCAGCGGCTTGATGCTTTACGGCATATTAAAAGATTTACCGAAGGCTAAGGCGAAAATCGTTAAAACGCATATTGCGATGCATCCGATCTATGCCTTTGTACAGAAAGATAATAATGAATTACGTTTGGCGATAAAATGGATTTTGAATGCCCTGTTTTTGGCCGAACAATATGGTATTTCGGTAAAGAACCTGCCGTATTTTGCGACTAATGATAATCCGGAAGTTCGCAATATGTTAGGAGATAATCCGCAATTGTGGCAGAATTTGGGTTTGCGTCCGAAATGGTTGCGCGATGTGATTACGGTTTTAGGAAATTATGCCGATATTTACGATAAAAATCTCGGTAAAGATTCCCGTTATGAACTTGAACGTCGCGAAGGTCGTTTGGTTAAAGACGGCGGTACGATATATCCGGTTCCGTTTTTATAGATAGCGGCAATTTTTAAAAAAATCATCAAGTGTAAAAAAAATACTTGATTTATTGGATAAATATGTGTATCTATAACAAACGTTGACAGGTATAGGGGTATAGCTCAGTTGGTAGAGCATCGGTCTCCAAAACCGAGTGTCGAGAGTTCGAATCTTTCTGCCCCTGCCAAAAACAAAAGCCTCCCGTAAGGGAGGTTTTTTTGTTTTTGAGTGGGGTAAAGGTTCGAACTCGGCAAGAGAGTTTGACTACAAGCAAAAGGCGCACGGGTGTGCGCCGGTCGCCGAATGGCGATGAGCGCAGTGAACGAAGCGGAGCGGAGTAATCTTTCTGCCCCTGCCAAAAACAAAAGCCTCCCGTAGGGGAGGCTTTTTGTTTTTGAGTGGGGTAAAGGTTCGAACTCGGCAAGAGAGTTTGACTACAAGCAAAAGGCGCACGGGTGTGCGCCGGTCGCCGAATGACGATGAGCGCAGCGAATGAAGCGGAGCGAAGTAATCTTTCTGCCCCTTTAGTTTAAGAGTTAAATTTATAAAAATTAAAAAGAAATGTCTTTAAGCCATTTTTCCAAGCATAAAAATAAATTAAGCGATTGTTGTTCGGTGTCGCCCTCATACCAACGGTAAGCTCCGTTAATTTCCAATTCAAGCGCGGAAATATCAAAAGCGGAATGAACCCATTTACTCATAATGTTATCGGAAAATGCTTGAAAATATTTATCTATTGAACAAGTGTTTGTACCAAACTTATTGTGAATACATTCTTGTAATTTAGATACCAAAGCCATATCGTTTACGTTTTTACCTTTATCAATGCAAATATCAATAATGCTTTCACGTTTGCTTGAAAGACCGTGTATGTCTACAAATAACTTTATTGTATGCTCTTGTAAAAATTGACTGATTGCAGTTTTATATGAACAATAAGCGTTATCTGTATTGGGATCATCATTTGCAGCGTTTTCAATCAAATATTGCTTGGTAATGCAAGCGCAACCGATTTGTTTTGCCATGCATTCAACAATTGCGCCGGTATAAAATTCGTGCGTTTTAATCTCGCCGTTTCTGATTTGTTTAACAGCGTGTGGTGCAGATAATAAAATTGGCAAATTACCATATTTTTCAACTATACAAGAACATAGAGAATTTCCTTTATAGTTATTTACCTTAAATTTCTGCTCGGTGTCTTTTATTTGTTTTAAAAGAGCTTCATTTTTCATGGTTTACTCATTATTTGCTTGTCATGTACAGAGGTTTTTATGTTGTCATAAAATCAATCAGAATGCAATAGAATTTCACAAACTGTAAGCTATCATTCTGCCAAAAATAAAGGCCTTCCGCAAGGAAGTATTTTTCTGTATAGAATCTTTGTATTATTCGCTACGTCATATTTTGTCGTGGTTGTGCTTCAGTATATTCATATAGACAGATGGGTAAAACAGCAGATTTAATAAAGGAACGCCAATGCTGTATGAATTGGATCAAACGCAACAAAATTTGTTTACGATAGTGGAAACAAGTCGGCAAAATTTATTTATTCAGGGGCAGGCCGGTACCGGAAAATCGACATTTATCAGATACCTTCTGGAAAATTCGCATAAAAAAATATGTGTGATTTGTCCGACGGCGACTGCGGCGATTAATTGCGGCGGTTCAACTATTCACTCGTTGTTTAATCTGCCGTTGAGTGATTTTTTAATACTTGATGAATTGTTAAAAACACCGCGCCCGAAGTTGAAATCAATTTTACGCGAAACAGATTTGCTGATAATTGATGAAATTTCAATGGTGCGTCCCGATGTGTTGGATGCTGTTGATTTATTATGCAGACAGGCGCGCGGAAATAATAAAGCGTTTGGCGGTTTACAAATGTTGCTGATCGGCGATATATGCCAACTTCCGCCGGTTATTAAAGCAAATACAAATTTTATTTTTCAAGAAACTTACGGTTATTGTCGGCCGTACTTCTTTGATGCGTCAGCCTATCAAACGGGCAATTTTACCAAGATCGAACTGACGAAAGTTTATCGCCAAACGGATGATGAACTGTTAGATAATCTAATTAAAATCCGCAAAAATACCGATGTTAAATCGGCAATTGATTTCTTTAATACTTGCCGAATTGATGATCCGGAAATACGGAAAACAGCCATGACTATTACGCCTTATCGATATGCAGCCGAGCAGATGAATGCGCAAAGGTTAGATGTACTTGATGAGCCGACTATGGTTTATAGTGCAGTAGCGGAGGGCGCTTTTGATAAAATGTTGGATACGCCCGCACCGAAGAACTTACGGCTCAAAGTCGGCGCGCTTGTTAATTTTAATAAGAACAATAGCGGTTTATGGATTAACGGTACGGCCGGAATTGTTGAAGATTTAGATGAGAGTGTTATTACTGTGCGGATATTAAAAAGCAACAAATATGTGCGTGTTATACCGGAAGAATGGACATGCTATAAGTACGATTATGACAGTCTGACAAACACGGTGATCGAAAAGGAAATCGGAAAGTTTGTGCAATTTCCGTTGCAACTCGGGTATGCTTTGACGATTCATAAAGCGCAGGGTAAAACGCTGGATAAAGTTATTGTGAATATGGATAAAGGTGCATTTGATCATGGGCAACTTTATGTAGCTCTCAGCCGAGTGCGATGCAAGGCTGATATTTATTTAAGTCGCAATATAACGATGCAAGATGTTATTACGGATAAGCGGGTTGTTGATTTTTTAATGCGGGGATAAATCGATGTTGTATACGGGTTTTGAAGAAATAGATGGTGAAACAGGTGGTATCAATAACGGAGAATTAATGGTTGTTGATTGTGATTTTACCGGCGAATATTTACAACTTTATATACTGTATAATTTAGCTCGTGAGGCTGATCGGCTGAACCGGCAGAATATTAAAAATTATGATAAAAAAATAAAGGCCGTTTTAAATTATGAAGATGTTAAATTTGAAACGCCGATTAATAAAATTTCGGTGTTGGGAATACATGATTTGGAATTTAATGCTTTAGAGAGTTTTCCGCGCGGTTGTTTCATGCAAAAAAAATTTGAATTGCTTAAAAAACGAATGTTGTTGTTTAAAAATTTACCGATTGAACAGAGTTATTATTATCCGTTTTATCGTTCGGCCGATGTGTTGATTAAGGATTTAACTTATCTTTATGAAGATATTAAAACACAGCTTTTTGCATTATGCGTTTTCGGTTGGCAACGAAAAATTCCGATGCTTAAAAAAGTCGCTCAAAAATTGAATATTCCCGTGGTTATGATGACATATAACTGCGCGACTGAAAATATTGATGATGGATTGCAAAAATATAAAAAACTGTCGGCGTATATTGATAAACTTGTTATCGTCAGAAATAATTATTGGGT
>CAMVHF010000009.1 GCA_947167235.1 uncultured Alphaproteobacteria bacterium | reverse complement strand
GCAATATTCTTGTTTGCAATAGCACCACCAAAACTCCGAGATACGTTATATTTAAAATCTCCTGTAATAGAACTTATTTTATAAGCGTTGTAAACAGCACCTCCGTTTTGATCCGAAAGGTTATTTTCAAAAGTTCCTGAAATTGAATCTATTGTGCCATTATTATAAATTGCACCGCCACGATTTGCCTTTGCAACATTTCCTATAAAATTTGCAGAAATTGAATTTATTGTGCTTTCATTAGAAATCGCACCTCCGCCACCGGTAAGATTATCTTTCATTACTCCGATTTGATTATTCTCAAAAGTTCCTTTAATTGAATCTATTGTTCCATTGTTATAAATTGCACCGCCTGCTCCATAATATTCTTTACTTCCGGGTATGTTTGTATGATTATCTTTAAAATGACCTGAAATTGTGCCTATTGTAGAATTATTATAAATCGCACCACCCAGACCCTGCACTGTGGAATTATTATTAAAATCTCCGGAGATTGAATTTATTGTGCCATTATTGTAAATGGCGCCGCCATCATCATTATATGAGTAGTTTTGGTAAAAATATGCTTTACTGATAGAACCTATTGTACCATCATTGTAAATCGCACCACCATAATCATTTGCCATATTATGATTAAAATATGCCGTGATAGAATCTATTATATTGTTATTGTAAATAGCACCACCGCTATCGGTTGTTTTATTACTATTAAAATTGGCGTCAAGTGAAATGATTTTGCCTCTATTGTAAATTGCACCGGCATCATTCCAAACGACTGAATTATCAGTAAACTCGGAATCCGTAATTGTTAAAGTACCTTTATTTAAAATAGCGGCACCCTCAGCAGCCTTTAGAGGCTTGATAATATCACCTAAACTTTTGGCATTTTTAATGATGACCTTATTAATAGTCATCGTTTTATCACTGCCAATAACAAGCCCTCTTTTATTATCCAGATTAATAATGTGATCATTACCTTCAAGAATGAATTTCTTTATTTTCAATTCTCCCAAAGAATCATGGTCTGAAAGCTCATAATAGTCCTGTAACGAATAATTTCCTTCTGAGGCATCTGTATTTAATGCATCCCACAAATCTTCTGCATCCGCCGTATTCATTATTGCGGATAAACCTAACCCCCCAAGCACCGCCGCATTAAGCATGGCACATTTAATCAAAACATTTCTATACCAACGAGTCAACTGGGTAATTGCAGTTCTTGAGTATTTCATATGACGTTATCCTGCATTTATACAATAAATATACTCCAGCTAATTTTAGCTATTTCTTAAAAATATTGCAACGATTTTTTTGAATTATATCAAAAAAAACACATTGTTGCGATTGATGGTTTCGCCGGTTGTCATTTTGAGTTTGGCTTCCGCAAGTATGGCACTAAATATCCGCCGTTTTCTTAATTATTAAGCAATCCCTACCCACAAGGGATGTTTTTTTATTGGTGGAGGATAGGACCCACTCGGATTTGGAACTCTGGAAAAGCCCGTAAATACTGGGTTATATACTAGATACAAGCTCAGACCGATCTGGCCGGTATCTTTTTAAAGGTATGAAAAATTACTTGCTTCTTGACTTTTTATAAAAGATAATATATTATACATAAATGGATAAAATAAGCATTAAAGGATAATATAATGTCTTTATTATTAAAAACACCGAAAGAAGTTTCGCTTGAAATAGCCTCCCGCCTTAAAGAGAGGCGATTAGCGCAAAATCTAACCCAGGCTGGACTTGCTTTGCGTGCCGGCATGAGCACTCCGTCACTCAAACGATTTGAAAAAACGGGAGAAATCTCGTTTGTGTCTTTGTTAAATATCGCACTTGTTTTAGATTGTTTAGATGAATGTGACCGCTTGTTTGAAAACAATAATAAACCGGTATCCCTATTTACCGATGAGGCTAAACCCAAGAAAAGAGGATCAATCAAATGAAACTGAATGTTTTTTACAATGCCTACGGGAAACGGTTGTTTATGGGAATTTTGGCTGCCGAAAATCGTCGTATCTTTTTTCAGTATACACCTGAATTTATTGCCGAAGGAATAGATGTTTCTCCTTTCAAATTGCCGCTAAAAAACGAGGTATTTGAAGGTGATTACGCGCTTTTCGACGGTTTGTTCGGACTTTTTAATGATAGTTTGCCGGATGGCTGGGGATGTTTATTGCTTGATAGAAAATTACATCAAAAAGGCCTGTCTTATGATACAATTAAACCGCTTGACAGACTTTCGCTCATTGGTGCAAATCCTTTCGGTGCCTTGGAATATGAGCCTGCCGAAAGTAAAGATTTTGAAGATTTCACAATTCAATTAGATTCTCTGGCTGATGATGCCGATATCATCTTAGAGGGGCATACAAGTCAAATGTTGGACGACTTGTTGAAATTAAACGGTTCCTCCGGTGGTGCTCGTCCAAAAATAACTGCCCTTGTTTCCGATAATAAAAACAAAATTATACATGGCGGTAATGAAGTTCCAACCGGTTTTTCTCATTGGCTTATTAAATTTTCCAACAGAAAAGACCGTAAAGATATCGGTTTGCATGAATATGTTTATTCACTGATTGCTAAAAATGCCGGAATTGTAATGCCTGAAACATACCTTTTTCCTTCAAAGACCAGTTACGGACATTTCGGAGTTAAACGTTTTGATCGTATCGGCAACCAAAAAATACATATTCACTCGGCCTGTGGTTTGCTCAATGCAGATTTCAGAGTAGCCAGTCTTGACTATGCAAGCTTATTAAAACTCACCAAACTTTTAACCAAAAACAACCAAGATGTTGAACAAATGGTTCGTTTGATGATATTCAACGTCAAAGCCGGCAACAAAGATGATCACAGCAAAAACTTCAGTTTTATGCTTGATGAAAACAAAAACTGGAAACTGGCACCGGCTTATGACTTAACGAAATCAGCCGGTATTAACGGTGAACAAACCGCCATGGTCAACCAAAAAGGCATTGATATTACTGATGATGATTTAATCATTGAAGCACAAAGGATAGGAATTTCTGCAACCAAAACAAAAGAAATGATTGAACAAATAACATCTGCTCTGGCTGATTATGAAAAGCTGGTAAAAGAACATAAGTGATAGTTTCAACTGCCCGGAGTTTCATTTCAGAACGTCGGCAAAGAAAAAGCCTTATTTTTTTGGTATCCGGTCCGACACCCAATTGATTTGTGGTGATTTACGCATTTTCATAATTCAATTCCCATGTATCGGCAGTAGCCTGATCCGGACGGATCAACGTAAAGTGTCGGCTTGCCGGGGCATTGTATGGCAACCGCATTGGCATATTTTTTCTGCAACTCTTTGACAAGTGTGGTTTTTCCTGCCCCTGGCATACCGGTAATGAGAATAACTTTCTGTTGTTGCATTTTGCACCTCTTTGTATGTCAATATATAGTATTTCCGTAACTCTTCAAAAGAGAGTAATGGGATTTTTCTCAAATCAATATTTAAGTCCACATTTATCATTTCTTGTCTCCTTTGTTTTCTTCAATCAGCAGAACCACCGCTTCATAAATTATGTTGATCATATTATCCATTTGGCACCTCTCTAGTAGTACCAATGCTTGGATTGTTTTCTTTATCCAGTAAATTCGACACTTTCCCGCCATTTTCTTGTTCTTCAAGAAGAATAGCGATCGGGAGTAAAACTAATTCAATAAATGCATCAAAATCGTCGTCTGCTACCATTTGTTTTTTCCTTTCAACAGACAACATTCCCGCAAGTCGAAAAATCGTTCGGCATAATTTGAAATTTTTTTATGCTCACAAAAACAGGGGTTTTGAAACGCGAACAGTTGGAAATAAAAAGACCTATTTTTAAGGAGAAAATGGTCGGGTCTGTCCCGACCAAAAGTATCTATTTTGGGTATTATTTTTTCTGGACAGTCCGGATATCACAGAGATACGCGACCAGACCATCATCAAACACAAAAGGCGGTGGAATTTTTCAAAAACTCGGAAAGTGCTGAAAAATGGGCGGTTTGAGGGGATTAAAATTTTGCGATAATTAATTTTGATTTTAAAACAAAAATAAGGAATGACAAGTATCATTCCTCGTTTTTGGTAGGCGCTGCAAGACTCGAACTTGCGACCAGGCCGTTATGAGCGGTCGGCTCTAACCAACTGAGCTAAGCGCCCGTACCAACGGTTGAACCATATAATAATTGCTAAACTTAGTCAAGATATTTTTTAAATTATTTTATCATATACACAAATAATGCATATAATGCAGCCAAACCGACTATAATTTGCACTGCCGGAATCACGCCGACCGGTGCCCACGAAAATGCAAATTTAAGCAAATCAAACTTAAATGCACCGATTAATCCCCAGTTAATACTGCCGATTACGGTTAAAAGTAAGGCAATTCTTTTTAACGCCATATTATTTCTCCTTTTCTTACAAAGACGCTGTTAATATAATTGCAAATATTTAACTTTGTGTAAAAAACATAATATCATTTGCGAAAATTAAAAGTTGTGCTTATCTATGTATATACCAGATGAAAGGAAGTAACTATGTCTAAAAAGCTCGCTTTGATTATCGCCACTTATTTCGGATTGGGATTATCTCCTAAAGCACCGGGAACCGTCGGCTCGTTCGGCACGCTTCCCCTCGCCTTTATTTTGGCTTACTATACCGGTATTTACGGCATTATAATCGCCGCCATTCTGATTTTCATTATCGGAACAATGGCAACACACGAGCTGATAAAAGATCAGGAAGAAAAAGATCCGGGAAAAGTTGTCGTTGATGAAGTTGTCGGACAGCTTCTGGCTTTTATTTTTGTTGCCGACAGACTCTACCAAAATCTCAATACTTGGTGGATTTATTTGCTTGGCTTTATCGCTTTCCGTTTCTTTGATATTTGCAAAATGGGACCGGTTAAATGGTTCGATTCCAAAATGAAAAATGCTTACGGCGTTATGCTTGATGACGTTTGTGCCGGCATTATGGGAAGTTTCACCTTATGGATAGGAATTAAATTCTTTACCGAATACTATATTCGCTGATTTAATCTCTCTGTTTGATTAACCAATATATTGGCATTATGCTTTTTTCCCCAATAAGCATCACATTTTTGTAATAGCTTATTGTCATTGGTATTTTTAGCAACGCCCTTAACGGCATTTTGCAAACTTTTATAATTTGTCGTACGCTTATTAAATAACAATTTTTCGAGTTCTGCGGACGCCTCCGAACACTCCGAATTATCTGCGCTTTGCAAGCACCTATGGTACAAATAAGCTAATGTTGCGTAATAATCCGCATCATTTTTGCGAACGGCATCTTCGCCGACTTCTGCAACGATCGGCGAAATATAAGCAATTGTATCGGTCGTTGCTTTTGTATAATCCAGACTTTGCACCTGATCATTAATTTGCGCAAAAACATCGAATATTTCCGGCTGATTATTATCTAAGGCTGCTTGCATATATTGCAAACGCCTCTCGGCGATTAAATGATAGTTCTTGGCAATTGTTTTGTGTTGACCGTCTTTCGTTACTTCAGCGGCATTAACCATCTTTTGCCATAATAAATCGCATTCTTCAGCCCGATTATACTTAACCGCATAATCAAGCAAAGTTTGCCGTTGTTCATCCATGGTAAACAGTTCTTTAGCTGAAAATGCGGCAATATTTGCTTCCGTCAGACGATTATGCAGCATTTTGTTGACATTTGTTTTTACAAAACTGAAACTGGCCGAAGCTTCGTGTGTATAATCATCGACAAATTCCGTGCCGAAATCAAAACTCTCGTTATATTGTTCACTTAAGTCCGGATTTAACTTCAAAGCCTCGTTCATCAACTCGTCCATTCCGGATACAGGCTGTTTATGATTTAAGCGAAATTTCAAAATCGCCGCCTCAATATCTTCGACAAATTGCCCTTCAGACGTTTTTTCATCATGCGAAAGCAAAAACGCGGTATTGTGTTCCGATATTCCCTTATCGGCAGCCGCACGATGCATCAACATCACTAAGGTATTGTCGTCTTCCGACCAATTTCCGTTCCCGTCCGCTATCTTAGGCTTAAAAATCAACACACCTTTATTATCGGCGCTGATCGGCTCATCACGCATAAATGCCGCCAATGATTCCCGACAATAACGCGATGCATGATTATGCTCATCCGTCTGCGTAATGCTGTTGATATGCAAAAAATGCCGCGGTTTATCATTAATTTCCTCAAGCGGATTATTATGATGAAATACGACAAACTGCCGACACAAGCTATCTTTTTCAGCTGATGAGTACCCGATTTTACCCAGAAAATCATATACTTTATCATCCAGAGCCGTTAAAATGCGGCTACCGTAACAATGCGAGAAAAATACCGAATTTTGCAACACATCATCCATAGCCTGTTTATATGGCTTTTTCACCTGATGCCCGTCTGCCGTATCATTCGTAAATATCGGGGATATAATGTGCTCTAACAGCACATCGGCCAACTTATCGGCAGCTTCTGTACCAGCGTTATTTTCGATATACCTAAATCCGTAAGTATTAATATCAACGCCCGGTGTTTTACCGGATATTTCCTGAACTTTTCGACACACGGTGTTTACCGCCTTATCTTCAAATTCTCCGTTACCGCCAAAGCAATAAACATTAGGCACATCTTTGTTTTTACGGATTTCGCCGACATCCGATATGATTGCCCAATGATGCGGACTGCCGAGATGGCGTGCACCACAGCGATAGAAGTCATTAAAATCGGTTTTGCTGATTTCTTTTGCCATTTATCTTTCTCCGAATAAACGGAGAATAGCACATTACAGGGATTTTTGCAACAAATTTTCAGATTATTTGGATATCCGGCGCCACTTAGCCACATTTTCGTTATGCTCGGCCAACGTGCGCGCAAAATTATGACCACCGGTACCGGATGCTACAAAGTACAAATACGGCGTTTTATCCGGATGCGCTACCGCCATAATAGCCGCTTTTCCCGGATTACAAATCGGTGAAGGCGGCAAACCGGCATATTTGTAGGTATTATACGGACTGTCGATTTCCAAATCTTTGCGCAACAAAGCCCGTCCGAGTTCTGTTTTTCCGCGTGTAATCGCATAAATTACCGTCGGATCGGTTTGTAACAACATACCTTTTTTTAAGCGGTTTACAAAGACGGAGGCGACTTGCGGTCTTTCTTCGGGCACACCGGTTTCTTTTTCGACAATTGAAGCCAATATCAACAACTCTTGCTTATTTTTCAGCGGCAAATCGGCATCTCGTTCATTCCATGCCTGATCTAAAATATTTTGCAAATCCTTTTTGGCTTTATTGACAATACTCTGTCTGCTGTCACCGCGCGAAAAAGTATAGGTTTCCGGCAATATTTCCCCATCCTCGAACGGTTCGACATCATCTTCCAAAAATTCGTTATCCAACAGCGTATTTATCGCTTCGACTGCCGTACGCCCCTCCGGAAAAGTGATTTTACGCAAATAAACCTTGCCGCCGGTTAAAATATCGGCAACATCAACCAATGAAACATCGCCTTCAATCAGATATTCTCCTGCTTTAACTTTCGGATATATCTTTTTGATTTTACTGTATAATATAAAGTACGCCGCTTTATCTACCAATTTATTTTTTTCTAAATCTAGGGCAATATCTTTTAAGGATTCCCCACTTTTGACTTGTACTAAAACAGGCTCATCCAAAGAGTGTTTGGTATGCACCGTTTTGGCGGCGAAAAAACACAAAAAAGCTGCTGTTCCAAGCCCTAAAATGAACAGAAACAACAGCTTTTTCATCGTATAACCTCAATTACTCTTCGTATTTTTTGAAAATTATCGAGGAGTTTGTACCGCCAAATCCGAATGAATTGGACATAGCGGCTTTAATGGTTTTCTTCTTCGGCTTTAACGGAACCAAATCCAAATCTTTGACAGCCTCATCCGGATTTTCCAGATTCAAGGTTGCCGGACAGGTTTGTTCCATAATTGCCTTGACGGTGTAAACGGCCTCAACAGCACCGGCTGCACCCAAAAGGTGTCCGATAGCCGATTTGGTTGAAGACATCGACATAGCCCCTATTTTATCGCCAAATAAGCGACGTACGGCCTGTGCTTCACCAAGATCGCCCAACGGTGTTGAGGTACCGTGTGCATTAACATAGTTGATATCTTCAATTTCAACACCATGTTCTTTGGCATGATCAACCGCCATTTTCATCGCACGATACGCACCGTCACCATCCGGACACGGCGCTGTCATATGGTGAGCATCTCCGCTCATACCATAACCGACAACTTCGGCATATATGTGGGCACCGCGGGCTTTAGCGTGTTCCAGTTCTTCCAAAACAACCGCACCGGCACCTTCGCCCATCACAAAACCGCTACGATTTTGATCCCACGGACGAGAAGCTTTTTCCGGCGCATCATTAAATTCGGATGTAACTGCCTTCATACGGGCAAATCCGGCTAAACCCAAAACATTAACGGCTGATTCGGCACCGCCGGCAACCATAACATCGGCATCACCCATCGCAATAATTCGCGTTGCATCTCCAATGGCATGTGTTCCCGTCGAACAAGCCGTCACACAAGCATGATTCGGCCCCCGTAAACTATGGTCGATTGAAACCGTACCCGATATCAAGTTAATCAGGCAAGACGGAATAAAGAACGGCGAAATACGTTTAATGCCGACTTCGTTAAAAGATAACGAATTTTCATATATATTATTCAATCCGCCGATACCGGATCCCATCATAACACCTGCGCGACATTGTTCTTCTTCGCTTAATTCTTTAGGTTCATAATCTGCATCTTTCAATGCATCATTAGCCGCGGCTATACCGTACAATATAAATTTATCGGCTTTTTTCTGATCTTTCGGCGCCATAACGGTATCAGGATTAAAATCGTGTTCACCCTCTCCGAAAGGAACCTGACCGGCGATAAGCACCGGAATATCTTTCAAATCAATGCCTTCTATTTTGCGAATGGCTGATTTCCCGGCCATCAGGCATTCCCAGTTATAGTCCACACCACGACCGAACGGCGAAACAACGCCGAGTCCGGTTACGACAACTCTTCTCATTTAAAACCTCATTTTCTGTTTATTAAAAAAACTCGCTGTTATAGACTAAAGCGAGTTTATTTAAATAGAGCCTTACGACTTACGCATTCTTAGAAAGATAGTCAATAGCATCTTTCACAGTTAAAATCTTTTCAGCAGCTTTATCAGGGATTTCGCAACCGAATTCTTCTTCAAAAGCCATAACTAATTCAACTGTATCCAGACTATCAGCACCTAAATCATCAATAAAGCTGGCTGTTTCAACTACTTTTGCTTCATCAACACCTAAGTGTTTAGCAACAATCTTTTTTACGCGTTCTGCGGTATCATTAGTCATTATAAATAACCTCATCTAATTAAAACAAATTTTTCAGACGATAACGCCTGTGGTTTTTCATTAGCACAATTTTATCTTATTTGACAAGCATTATTTTCGTTTTGACATAAATATTTTGTTTATATTTTGATAAAATCATTTATTTTCAATATGTTAATTAATAAAAAAAAGTGCATAAATACGGTTGTTTTTATTATATTCATCTATTAAATATATGTATATCACCCAAAAACTGCTTTTTTCGGCAAAAAAATTAAGGAGAAAAAATATGAAAATCGGGATAATCGGAACCGGATTTGTCGGTAGTACCTCTGCTTTTACGCTTGCATGGAGCGGCATAGCTCACGAGCTTATTTTAACCGACATTAATCAATCTAAAGCCCGAGCCGAAGCTTTGGATATATCTCACGCCATGCCGTTTGCCTCGTCATGCAAAATATACGCCGGAGAATATGCCGCGCTCGAAGGTTCGGACATTATTATCATTACTGCCGGCGTTAACCAAAAAAGCGGCGAATCACGCACGGATTTACTGGCACGCAACACCGAAGTTTTTAAGCAAATTATTCATCAAATTATTCGTTATGCGGCTGATTCGATTATTATTGTCGCCACTAACCCCGTTGATGTAATGACAGCGTACACAATTCAAGAATCAAAACTCTCGCCGCGCCGCGTATTCGGCAGCGGAACAATTTTGGATACGGCGCGTTTCAGAACTCTTTTGGCCGAACATTTAAAATTAGCGCCGCAATCGGTTCATGCGCACGTTTTGGGCGAGCATGGAGACAGTGAAGTCCTTATCTGGTCCTCGGCAAAGGTCGGCACGATGCCGATTGACGAATTTGCCAAAGTCACACACCGCCCCTTAGATACAACAATTAAAAATCAAATTGACGATAACGTTCGCAATGCCGCCTATCATATTATCGACGGCAAAGGTGCCACTTATTACGGAATCGCCGGCGGTATATCGCGTCTGTGTCAAGCCATAAAAAACGATGAAAATGCCATTTTTTCGGTTTCATCATCGCAGGAATCGATTGAAGGTATCCAAAACGTCTGTCTGTCACTCCCGACAATTATTAACCGCAACGGCATCAGACAGGTCATTTATCCGCCGATGTCCGACAATGAACGACTGTTACTGAAACAAAGTGCCTTCAAAATCAAATCGTTACAGCCTTAGCCATTCCATCGACAACCTCTTAAAAAATTGTTGCATTATCGGGTTTTATCCCGTATATTCGCAAGCTGAGAGGGAAAAATATGGCAGAAGTTATCACTTTCGGATGTCGCATTAATGCCTACGAGTCCGAAGTTATTAAAGAAAAACTGAAAAATTACGATAATTTAATCGTTATTAATACCTGCGCCGTCACCGGCGAAGCCGAGCGTCAATGCCGACAAACAATCCGTAAGCTGAAACGTGAACACCCTGAAGCACAAATCATCGTGACCGGATGTTCGGCGCAAATCAATGCCGAAAAATTGGCGCAAATGCCGGAAGTATCCCTTGTTTTAGGCAATAAAGAGAAAAAAGAGATCGAAAAATACGTTGCCGATATATATAAAGATAAACAACAAGTCAGCGATATTTTCAAAGATGATGCCTGCGACGATTATATCATTACCGGCTTTGAGGGGCGGCAAAAGGCTTTTGTACAGGTTCAACAAGGCTGCAACCACCGTTGCACCTATTGCATTGTACCGTATGCCCGCGGCGCCAACCGCAGTGTTCCGCAAGAGCTTATCGTTAAGCAAATCCGAGAACTGCTGAAAGCCGGTTTTAACGAAATCTGTTTAACGGGAGTCGATATTTGTTCATACCAGCCGTCTTTCAGTGCCTTAGTTCAATATATTTTGGAACAGATTCCGGAATTACCTGAGCTTAATTTCGGCTCTCTCGATCCGGCTGCAATTGATAATAATTTTATAGATTTATTAAGCAAATACAATAATATATCTTCGCATTTTCATCTATCAATTCAATCAGGAGATAACCAGGTATTGCGCAAAATGGGACGTCGCCACAGCCGCGAGAAAGTGATTGATATATGCCAAAAAATACGCGCCGTTCGCCCTGACGTTAAATTCGGTGCCGATTTTATCTGCGGTTTTCCAACCGAAACCGCAGAAGCCTTTGAAAACACTTGCAAATTGGTTTCCGATGCCGGCTTAAATAAGTTACATGTATTTCCGTACTCCGAACGTGAGGGCACTCCGGCCGCCAAATGGCCGCAATTGCCTATGGAAGAGCGTCGCCGCCGCGCCGCCGTACTAAGAGAATTAAGTGAGGAATAAAATGAGTTTTTGGGAAAAATTAGGTTTAGGATTAAAAAAATCGTCGGCAAAAATTACTTCCGGCATTACCGATATCTTTACCAAGCGCAAACTTGACGGCGCTACTTTGGAAGAATTGGAAGAACTGTTGCTGACTGCCGATTTGGGTGTTCAGGCTTCTACCAAAATTATGCAAAACTTTGCTGCTAAAAAGCAGGATAAAGAAATTACCGATGAAGAAATCCGTGCGCTGTTGGCCGCCGATATTGAAGAAATTTTGGCTCCGTGCCAACAGGAATTTGCCATTGATACGAGCAAGAAACCTTATGTGATTCTGATGGTCGGCGTTAACGGTGCCGGCAAAACCACAACCATCGGCAAACTGGCCGCCAAGTTGAAAGCTGAAGGCAAGCAAGTTTCAATGATTGCCGCCGATACATTCCGTGCCGCAGCGGTTGAACAGCTTAAAATCTGGGCCGAGCGTTCGAATATCCGCCTTTTCAGCGGTCCTAACGGCTGCGACAGTGCCGGATTATGTTATGACGGTTTAAATGCCGCAATTAAAAACGGTGATGATGTTGTATTCATCGATACGGCCGGCCGATTACAAAACAAAAGCGGCTTGATGGACGAGCTTAAAAAAATCGTTCGCGTTATGCAAAAAATCATTCCGGATGCACCGCATCGCGTTTTATTAACTCTTGATGCCACCACCGGTCAGAACGCCGTTTCACAAGTGCAGATATTCAGAGAAATCGTCGGTGTCAACGGTCTTATCGTCACTAAGCTCGACGGCTCGTCCAAAGGCGGCATTATCGTCGCCATTGCCGAAGAATCAAAATTGCCGATTTATTTTATCGGCGTCGGCGAACAAATTGACGATTTGGATATTTTCAATGCGCGCCAATATGCCCGCAGCTTATTGGATTTACCGAAAGACTGACAATGAAGCTATCCGTTTTATTTATTATCGCTTGTATCATCGGTACGATTTTATTTCTGTACAGTCTTCTTTATGAGCCGTATACATTGGAAACCGTGCGCTATACCTTAAAAAACGACAAGCTGAGTGGCTTAAAAATCGTATTGGCGACCGATTGGCATATTGCCCCCTATCCTTTTGAGGAAAAGCGTCTGCAACGCGTTATTGACGAGATTAATCAGCAAGACGCCGACATGGTTATTTTGGGCGGCGATTATGTCAACGGCCATAAAGCATCATCGGCCATGCCGATTACCGATATTGTCGCCGCATTCAAGAAGATTAAAAGCCGTTACGGCACATTTGCTGTTGTTGGTAATCATGATGTATTATACGGCAAGTCAGCCGTTATCAAGGCTTTTGCCGATGCCGGCATTCCGCTGTTGCAGAACTCTAATACGTTTGTTGATACGCTAAACGGACGGATTTATATTGCCGGTGTGCTTGATTATGCGGAAGATAAGCCGGATATTGCAAAATCTTTGCAAGGAGCGACCGAACCGACGATTTTGATATCGCACTCGCCGGATGTTTTTCCGCAGCTTAAACAACCGGTTGAATTAATGCTTTCCGGCCACACGCACGGCGGACAGGTTGTCTTTCCGTTGGTCGGCGCGTTGCTGGTACCATCGGATTACGGGCAAAAATACCGCTACGGCTTAATTAACGAAAACGGCAACACGCTTATTGTCTCAAAAGGATTAGGTACCAGCCTGCTACCGATCCGCTTCAACTGCAAACCGGAAATCGTCGTTATAGAGTTTGAATAAATAATTTGCAAACAAAAAAGCCTCGGAAATTCCGAGGCTTTTTGTTCGCATAACGTAATAAGATTAACGTTTTGAGAAAAGACAATAGCTTTCTATATTGTAAAATCAATATGTTATATATCATAATTTTGTTATGTGAAGAAACTGTGAATATTCTAGAATCAGTTTTTTATTGTGAATGTATCTACATCAATGTTTGCAGTTTCATTTGCATCTTTATCTACTTCACCATTTATAACTATTGTATTTTCAGGTGTAACTTTGTTTCCATTCCAATCTTCATCATCAATGTCTATAATAATTTCTCCTGTCGCATCCTTAAACGTGTACTTTTCATCACCGAGACTATTTACAATTTTACCTTCTAAAGATACTCTCGCCTCATCATTCAAATTCAGAGCTTCTTGAACAGAAATAATTTTGGATGCATTACCTTCCGGTCCAACAAAACCGCCGGATACTTGAGCATGCGAGATACTCGCAAAAGAGCACATCACCAGTAAAAACAATATTTTTTTCATGAAATTTCTCCCGATTGTTAAAAACAGGTGCATTATATATTGCTAATATTTTATTGTCCATCAAAAAGATATGCTCTTCTTATCATTTGGTATGTATACCTCATCAACTTTGATACATTCGATTATCTTATATAATCAAAGTTATTGTAATACGAAAAATGGGTTGAGAAAAATCCCAACCCATTGAAAATAAACGATATTCTCTTCGTACCAATTAACGTTTGCTGAATTGGTAAGAACGACGAGCTTTGGCTTTACCGTATTTTTTACGTTCAACAACACGAGCATCGCGGGTTAATAAACCGGCTTGCTTCAAAGTTGTTCTCAATTCCGGCTCGTATTCATTCAAAGCCTTAGAGATACCGTGACGGATAGCACCGGCCTGACCGGACAAACCACCGCCTTTAACGGTACAAATTACGTCGAATTCGTTTTCGCGGTTAGCAACAACAAACGGTTGATTAATAACCATTTTCAAAACCGGACGAGCAAAGTATTCATCAATAGATTTGTCGTTAACGGTGATGTTGCCTTTACCCGGCATAACCCAAACGCGAGCAACAGCGTCTTTTCTTTTACCTGTGGCATAAGAACGACCTTGCTTGTCTTTAACTGACTTGCGCGGAGACTTTGTTTCAGCTTCGGCAGCAACTGTTGCAGATTTGATATCTTTTAAAGATTCTAACTTTTTAGCCATTACAGAGCACTCCTTTTATTTTTCGGGTTTTGAGCGCTATGCGGATGATTTTCACCGGCATATACCTTTAATTTGGTCATCATCTGACGGCCCAACGGATTGCGGGAAATCATTCTTTCAACAGCCTTTTGGATAACTCTTTCCGGGAAACGACCGCTCAAGATTTTGCCGGCTGTTGTATCTTTAACACTGCCGATGTAGCCGGTGTGTTGATAATAATGTTTGTTCATCAACTTTTTACCGGTTAATTTTACTTTGTCGGCATTGATAACAACGACATAGTCACCGCAGTCCAAATTCGGAGTGAAGTAAGGTTTATTCTTACCGCGCAAAATCTTGGCGATTTCGGCAGAAAGACGACCTAAAATTACGCCGCTGGCATCGACAACATACCATTTTCTTTCGATATCAGCAGGCTTTGTTGTATGTGTAGAAATCATTTTTATCTCTTTCTTTTGTTAAAAATGTTGTTTAATTCGGGTTCAATATACATAAATATTTTACATTGTCAACTAAAAAAATGTAAAAATTTCAACATTTTAAATATATGGTAACATAATACCGTATAATTATATATTTGTTTTACCGCCATAAAATCAATTATATGGAATACACTCTTGACTTTTCGAAGTTTTTTCATTAGACTTACAGCTACATTTTTTATGATTCTGAACATTATTAACACTAAATATATACTATTATGAAACAGTTTGACGATACTCAGCAAACGCAGTACAACAATTACCGCGAGTTGTTTTTAGTGGTCGGCTCGTTTTTGATAATGGTCATATATCTCAAAACACCCTTCTCTGCAGCGGATTTGGGGCAATGGATATTTTTGACCGTTCTCGCAGCGACCGCCATTATTAATCTGGCTCTTTATCTGATACCTATGCCCAAAAGGGAGGTATTTATTCCCCTCTACCCTTATGCTAAAGCAAACGCCTTCTCCGGTTTTATGTGGCTTGTCGTTTCTCTAGCTGTCGGCTGGAGAACGGTTCTGCATTCAGACTGGGTAGGAATTTGTCTGACAATCGCATGCTTCGTCTTAGGACTTTTGATGGTTATTGGCGGCACATTCGTCCATGTATTTTTTCGAACGCTGGCCATTAACAACATGATTCAGGACGATTACAGAACATCTCATAACAACACTATTGAAAAGTACTGGCTCGGTACGCTTCCCGAAAAAGTCGATGATTATGCGCAACCGCGCTATGTGTATGCCGACGGTGTTGAATGTGTTAAGCCTCGTCCCGAAGGCGGTCAGATTATCGGCTATCGCATCAGTCCGACACTCGTTATCCACAGTGCCACTTGTGACAAAAATTATTCCCATGAATTTTTATCTGCTTTCATGGCAAGATTTCATGGTCAGTTGTTAACCGCTTGTCTCAAAAATGCGCATGGATGTTGGTGAAAGTCCGCTGCCCACACCTTATTTTTGGTATGCCGGCGCGTTTCGGTTAGAATCGACACACTACCGTGAAAATTTTACCGAATCCTATCCGGAATCCAGTGCCGTTATCTTGAAACGTTGAAACTATTTTTTTATTAACTTAATACCGCCGACAAAACAAAATCGGCGGTATTAATTTTATCGGGCACTTAATTCTTGATTTTGCGGTGCTTTGCAACAAACCAGCTGACACACACAACCGCAATCGTTATACCGATAACCGTCGACCATAAAAGCGGCAACCGAAAACCTATTTTATCATACAAAATATATGTTCCGCAGATGGATGTAATAAATCCGGCCGGTATCAATGTCAACCAATAGCATTTTTGATGTTTTTCCAAATAAAATGTTGCCATCCACAACGTTACGGTTGCCAAGCACTGATTAGCCCAACCGAAATAAGTCCAAATAACGGTCAAATCAAAAAAGCTCATGGCAATTCCGCCCGATAAAACCAATACGCTGATTAAAAGACGTTTTTTAAGCGTTTGATTATCTTTAAGCCAATAATCGCCGATGGTTAATCGGGCCGATCGAAATGCCGTATCGCCTGATGTTATCGATAGCAAAACAACTGCCAAAACGGCACACATTCCGCCAACATCTCCTAAAAATCCTTTAGATACTTCCGAAACGACACCGCCCGGTCCGCTTCGGGCTATTGTTGCGCCCAATCCTGCACTGCCGCCGTAAAAAGCCATTCCGAGTGTTGCCCACATTAAAGCAACAACACCTTCGGTAATCATTGCACCGTAAAAAATCGAACGGCCGTATTTTTCATTTTGCAAGCAACGAGCCATTAGCGGCGATTGCGTTGCATGAAAGCCGCTTAATGCCCCGCATGCAATTGTCACAAACATCAGCGGGAAAACCGGCAATCCCTGCGGATGTAAATTTGCCAAAGTAAGCTGCGGATAAAATTCTTTATCACCGGTAAACAAAATAAAGGTCAAGGCTACCGTTACCCCAATCAACAACAGCGCAAACAACGGATAAAAACGACCGATGATTTTATCTATCGGTAACAGTGTTGCCAGGAAATAATATAAAAATACGGCAGCCAAGCACCATACAAAATTAAAATCAAACAAATCAGCAATCATGTGTGCCGGACTCATGGCAAACACCGAACCGAGCAACAGCAAAAACAAAACCATAAAAATCAAGAATATAATCTTAATTTTGGCGCCCATATACTTTTCGACCAGCGGCACCAACGATTTTCCGCCGTTTCTGACGGATATCATACCGGCCATATAATCGTGCACACCGCCGGCAAATATTGAACCCAGCACAATCCAAAACAACGCAATCGGTCCGTACAAAGCCCCTAAAATCGCCCCAAACACCGGACCTAATCCGGCAATATTCAAAAACTGGATTAAAAACACACGCCATGTCGGTAACAGCATAAAGTCGACATTATCACATTTTTCTACGGCCGGAGTCACGGCTTTCTCATCAATTCCGAAAACTTTTTCTACAACTCGTCCGTAAATGACGTATCCTGATATCAGACCGACCACCGCCAATAAAAAAATTATCATATCCATCTCCTTACAATTTTATTAATAAGATAATCCGATAATTACGCCAAGCAAGTAAAAATTAATTTGAAATGCACAAAAAATATGCTAAAACAATTACGTTATTATAAGGAATTGGGTTATGAAAAAATATCTTATTATCGGCTTTTTGTTTTTTGTATGTGCGTGCGGTCATTTAGGAAAAATTGACACTCGAATACACACCGCACAAAATCAAACCGTTTTCACGGAAATTGACGGTATTGAAAATGCCAAATATCACAAATTGGCTTTTATCGAACATGGTCTGGCCTCCAATATGGAACATCAGGTTGTACAAACCGCCAAACAGGCATTTTTGGATAATAATTACGTCGTTGTTACTTTTGATGCGCGCCATTCGACCGGCGAAAGCGGTAATGATGTTGAAAAAGCACGCCTATCTACCTTTGTTCAAGATTTACAAACCGCCGTTGCATGGGCCAAAACCCAATCGTTTTATCACGAACCTTTTGCCCTGTCCGGCCATTCGCTCGGCGGTGCTTCGGTTTTACAATACAGCGCCGAAAATCCCGAACAAGTCGGTTTATTGATACCTGTTGCGCCGGTTATAAGCGGTAATTTGTGGGAACAATCATGTATGCAAAATATGAGCGATTTTTGCCGTCAATGGAAACAAAACGGTTTTTACGAATATACCGACAAACAAAACGGTAAAACGGTTAGAATTCCTTACGCCGTCGTTACAGCCAGTAAAAATTACAATGCCTATACTATTGCGCCGCAAATCCGTGCCAAAACATTACTGATCGGTGCTCAAAAAGACATCATTATCGATGCTGCCGAACTGCAACAACTGGCAAAATCATTACACTGCGGGCAATCTGAAGTTATCGCCGACAGCGGGCATAACTTTGAGCAAAAACAAAATCAAGCGGACTTATATCAAAAAATCGATAAATTTATTAAAGATAATCCGTTATGATTTATCTTCGTTAATTCCTAAAATCACTTTTGCCGGCACCACATTACGCAATTTGGCATTTCCTTCGGCATCGACATAGGATATCAGGCTCGGATCAATCTCCAAATCGGCAACACTGTTGATTTTAACCAAGCTCATATCTATTGTACCGAACAGCTGCTCACGGGCTTTATCCAATGCCGACTGGATTTTTTCGGATAAATGATTAACATTACATAAAATGGCATAACCATGCTGATATTTACCCTCTTTTTCGGCAACTTTAATCCATAAGAACGGGATAAAATCCGTTTTCCAATTCTTTTTGCCGACCATTCCTTTTTCAAAGGTCGTCAAAGCCCAACCGAGCACATTATACGGATGTGCCGCACATTTTTGCTTTAAATCCTTACTGATATTGCCGTGGTCAATTTTGATTTTAATGGCATGCGTCGGTTTATATTTGGTATCGATTACCTTAAATATAGCCTTAGCAAACTGTTTAAGTTTCAAATCGTTCGAATTTGTCGGTGTCATCTTAAATCCTTTCGATCGGCTGTTTTACTCAGAATAGCGGCTGTAAACCGCCATTTATTGAATTATATATGACAATCCTTTATTATCCCTTAACGGATAATATTAATTCCCAACGGCTTATTTTGCTTACTCTTTATCTTTGGCTAACGACTGTCCTTTTTCGCCGTATTCTTTGACTTTTTTAAACGCTTCCTTAAAAGAACCTAAGCAAGCATTTCCGGCGATACATCCTCCCGGACAGCACATAATTTCGATTAAATTACCGGCCGGACATTTTCCGGTTTTGGCATAAACCTTCAAATCAATACCGGCTTAACGGCATCCTTTTCACCGCGCCATGCAGCCTGAACCGATTTTGCCACACCGCCCGAAAGTGCAAATTCGCGTGCCTCGGTCGAACTCTGATAAGCAAATTCTTTTTCTTCACACGTTTCTAATTCAATACCCATGGCAATTAATGTGGCACTCAGTTCTTCAAAACTCATCACATAATTAACATCCGGATTATCCAAAACTTCGCGACGTTTGGCAAAGCACGGACTGATAAAGACGGTAATTGCATCCGGATTTTCTTTTTTCGCAATTTGTGCCGTATAATAAAGCGGCGTATGCGCATCGGAAACATAAGGTTTAATCTCAGGCAGATGCAGTTTTACAAGCTCATTATAAGCGGCACAACAAGATGTTGTCATAAACGGTGCCCCGTTTTCCAATCGTTCCTGAAAATCTTTGGCTTCGGTTGTCGCGGTTATATCGGCACCTTGTGCAACTTCGTAGACCTTTGCAAAGCCTATTTTATGCAGAGCATCCTGAATTTGCTCCGGCGTACACGGCAGATGTCCGATCAGTGCCGGTGCAATTAATGCCACCACATTTTTCTTGGCTTTAATGTGCTTCAAAATATCGATGATTTGCGATTTGGCATGCGGTGCCCCGAACGGACAAGCCGACACACATTTGCCGCAGGAAATGCACTTATCTTTATCGATATGAGCCAAACCGTCTTCCCCCTTGGCTATGGCACCGACCGGACAAGCCTCTTCACAAGGGACAATGGTTCTGACAATGGCATGATACGGACAAACCGACATACAAAGTCCGCATTTTTTACATTTTTCACTATCAATAACCGAACGCTTACCGTTGTTACTGATTGCCCCGAAACGACAAGCCTTCATACAAGGTTTTGCCACGCAATTCTGGCACAATTCAGTCACAAAAACGCGCGCCGGCGGACACCCTTTGCAGGCGTTTTGCAACACGGTTAACGGCTCAGGTTCAGGTTGTTCGCGGTTTAACGACTGTTTAGCAAAATCCGATAACAGCGTGCTTTCGTCATCATCTTCCATGGCAAAACCCAAACTGGCAATAGTACGCGAACGCAAAACCGCACGTTCTTTATAGACACAGCAACGGAAAGGAACTTCACTACCCTTCGGACGCATATCATAAGGAATAAGCCGTGTGTTTTCCGGAAAATCATCCGATAAAAATGCTTTTATCAGCCGGATTAATACCTCATGTTTCAAACGTTTGGTTTCGAGTTCTATACTTTCCATAGTGTATCCTTCTTATATGTAACTTTATTGTGTTGTCTGTTTATAAAAAACAACAAGCTCTTAAATTCCGGTATGTTTGATACAACAAAACTTAAGAGCTTGTCAATTATAAACAATCAATTATTTGTATAACTTGCGCTTGCAATATTTGGTGTGCAACAGATGGTGCGATTTTTCACCGCCGGCTTCACCCAAAAATTCGTTATACAGTTGTTTAATTGATTCGTTTTTATGCGATAAACGATTTTTCGCCTCAACATCTTCGGTATTAAGACCTTTAGAACGAAGCTTGCGGATATCGTTATTAATACCCCACGGTTTATCGAATGTTGCCCCCATCACACGCGGTTGACCGCCGCCGGCGATACAGCCGCCCGGACAAGCCATAACTTCGATAAAGTGGTACGGCAATTCACTGCCCTCTGCTTTAGCTTTGTTGATAGCATCCATAACCGGTGCAACATTGCCGACACCGTTGACAACGGCAATACGAACCTTGGTACCTTTAATATCGACTTCGGCAACTTTTACGGCAGATAAACCTTCAATTTCCTTAAAGTTTAACGTACCGAGTTCTTCACCTGTGATGTAGAAATAAGCCGTTCTTAATGCAGCCGTCATCACTCCGCCGGTCACGCCGAAAATAGTTGCGGCACCGGAGTACTCGCCCAGCGGATTATCGGCTTCTTCTTCTTTTAATTGCTTGAAGTTAATACCGGCAGATTTAATCATCTTAGCCAATTCGCGGGTTGTAATGACTTCATCGACATCTTTATAGCCTGATGAACTCATGGTCTCATCACGTTCGATTTCCCATTTTTTGGCGGTACAAGGCATAACCGAAACAACTTTTACCTTAGAGGCGTCAACACCGGCTTTTTCGGCCCAGTATGTTTTGACCATGGCACCGACCATCTGGTGCGGTGATTTGCACGAAGATAAATTCGGAATATTATCCGCATAATTCTTTTCCAGATAATCAACCCAAGCCGGACAGCAAGAGGTAAACATCGGTAAATTATCGTTGGTTGTAAAGCGCTTTACAAACTCAGAGGCTTCTTCGATAATCGTCAAATCGGCACCGAAGTTGGTATCAAACACTTTCGTAAAGCCCAAACGACGCAAAGCCGCATAAATCTTACCGGTCAAATTGGTACCGAAATCAAAACCGAATTCTTCGCCCAAAGCCACACGAACGGCCGGTGCGATTTGAACAACGGTGATGTTTTCTTTATCGCTCAGCAAAGCGGCGACTTTCGAAGTATTATCATAGTCGGTAATAGCGCCTGTCGGACAGTGGGCGGCACATTGACCGCATTTAATACACGGCGAATCACCGACTTTGGTATCATTGGCACCGGTGATTTTGGTTGCAAAACCGCGGCGCAGATAACTTAAAGCCCAAACGTTTTGAACATTCTGGCAAATATTGACACATCTGCCGCAAACAATACATTTTGCCGGATCAAAAACAATTGCGTGAGTTGAATCATCTTTCGGTTCTTGCGAAACGAGCTTAACGATATCATTTCTGTCAATCCCCATTTCAACTGTCATTTCCTGCAATTCACATTGACCGCTTCTGGAGCAATTCAAGCAATCATTCGGGTGATTACTCAAAATCAATTGCAGAACCGTTTTTCTGATTTCTTTTAATTCGGCATCGGAGGTCACAACTTCCATACCTTCGGCCGCCGGTGTCGAGCAGGCACGCATAATGCGGCCGCCGACTTTGACAATACACAATCCGCAACCGGCACTCGGATCAATATCCGGATGCTTGCAAAGAGACGGAATATTAATTTGAACTTGTCTGGCGGCATCTAAAATGCTTGTACCGGCTTCGACTTCAACATCAATGTTATCAATTTTTAATTTTACCATTCTGATTACTCCTTCTCTTTACCGTCAAGCAATTTATTTGTGTATTCTTCTTCATAGAAGCGAAGTGTCGACAATACCGGATTTGGTGCCGTTTGTCCTAAGCCGCAAAGCGATGCTTTTTGCATGGCAAAGGCAATTTTCTTTAATTGTTCCAAATCCTTCTTTTTACCGCGACCGCGATTGATTTTATCCAAAAGCAGCAACATCTGCTTACCGCCGATACGACACGGTGCGCATTTACCGCAGGATTCATCAACCGTGAAATCCAAATAGAATTTGGCGAGCGATACCATATCCGATGAATCATCAATAACAATCATACCGCCCGAACCCATAATAGAGCCAACCTTCTTCAGTGCTTCATAGCAAACCGGCATATCCATATATTTGGCCGGAATAACACCGCCGGACGGACCACCGGTTTGAATAGCTTTCAAAGTTTTGCCTTCCGGAACACCGCCGCCGATTTCATTGACGATTTCATTGATGGTTGTACCCATCGGAACTTCAATCAAGCCGGAGTGCTTAACCTGACCGGTCAAAGCAAATACTTTGGTACCTTTAGAAGTTTCGGTACCGAACGAAGCAAACCAATCCGCACCTTTGAGCATAATCTTGGAAACGTTAGCCAATGTTTCAACATTGTTGACGCAGGACGGCTTATCCCACAAGCCTTTGTTTGTCGGATACGGCGGACGCGGACGCGGTGTACCTCTGGCACCTTCGATAGAGTGAATAAGTGCCGTTTCTTCACCGCACACAAATGCACCGGCACCTAAACGAATATCAACGTTAAAGGAGAAACCCGTGCCCATAATATTGTTACCGAGCAACAATTTTTTACGACATTCCTGAATAGCCTTTTTCAGTCTTTCAACCGCCAACGGATATTCGGCTCGGATGTAGAACCAACCCGAAGTTGCACCGATAGCATAACCAGCAATCATCATACCTTCGATAACGGCGTGCGGATCACCTTCCAAAATAGAGCGGTCCATATAAGCCCCCGGATCACCTTCGTCGCCGTTACAAATAATGAATTTTTCATCAACCGTCGGCACTTTGGCAGCCAATTCCCATTTCATACCGGTTGAGAAACCACCGCCGCCGCGACCGCGAAGTCCGGATTTTTTAATCAACTCGACAACTTCTTGCGGCGTCATGGTTTTCAAAGCTTTTTCCAAAGCCAGATAACCGCCTCTTGCCATATATTCTTCGATATCTTCCGGATCAATATGGCCGGCATTTTTCAAAACCACTTTTTCTTGTTTGGTAAAGAACGGCATATCCAAAGACAATACATGTTGTTTTAACTCATCCGGCAAAACGACATCGCCTGCGGACGAAAGTCCGGGAATAACGCATTTTTCCATAATGGCACGGGCAATATCACTGTTAACGTGCTTAAATAAGATATCCTTTTTACCTTTGATTTCAACTCTGATAAGCGGTCCCTGAGCGCACAATCCCATGCAACCGGTTGCCACAATACGCACTTTATCCGTTAAGTTATTTTCTTCCAAAATCTGTTTTGCCAAAGCAATCAAATCATCACTGCCTGAAGACTTACAACCGGTTGAATGGCAACAATAAATGCTGCAATCATACTTTTCGATTTCTTCCAGTTTTTTACGGGCAATTTCGTAGATATCAAACTTTTTCAAAATTTCAGCCATATCAACCATGTCTTAAGCCTCCTTAAATACTTCACGCCATTCGTCTAAGATTGCCGGTACCTGTTCCGGTGTCATACGGCCGTAGGTTTTGCCGTTAACAACGCAAACCGGAGCCAAACCGCAACATCCGACGCAGCGAACGCATTGTAAATGGAAAAGACCGTCCGGTGTACTCTCGCCTTCTTTAATTTTAAGTTCGGATTTAAATTTTTCCAAAACCTTATCATTACCCTTTAAGTAGCATGCCGTTCCCGTACATACGGAGATAACTGCCTTACCCGGTGCAACGAGCTTGAAAAAGTTATAAAATGTCAATACTTCATAGATACGCGCTAAAGGAATATCCATTGTTTTGGCCAAATCCATAGCATCTTTCCAATCAACGTATCCTTTGACACTTTGAATTTCATGTAAAGCCATAATCAGCGAACCGCGTTTTTTACGCCATTTATCGCCGACTTTACAACCTAAATCAGGCTCATCAACCATTTTAATCTCCTTGAAATAAAGTTATATAAAATTATCTTTGCCCAGTATATTAAAAATTTCATATATTGCAATTGATTTTATCACATTTTCCAAAATATTTTAGCTGTACTTTAATTTATGTATTTTCGAATTAATAAATAAAAAAAGCTCGTTTTCACGAGCTTTTTTTATTATTTCTTCTGATATTGTTCTAAAACTTTTATCAGTTTATCTTTATTTTTATAAGGAACTTTAATAACTTTTTTAGTTTCAGCAATATAAATACAATATTTCGTATCACAATTTTTCCGTATCCAATGTGCTATACATTTTTTGCTGCCGTTTCGACAATTAGCCGTACCATCGTCAATATCGGCAATATACAGATAGCTTCGGTCATAATGATTATAACGCATCAAATCCCGCATTTCTGCGTTACGATCTTGAGCCATTTCATTATTGGCCGATGACCAAATAACAGCATTATGCTTTGAATTTAACAGAGTATAATACTTATCGCTCTTATCCGTATTTTGAAATACGGAACTCGGAAACGGCTGTGGTGTGATAAGGTAATATATACCGGCAGCAATTCCGGCTATAAAGAGTAAAGAGAAAATTTTATTCATGAGCCCTCGCGTCGTTATGTAAAATTAAAGTTATACCGGCGTTGTTATTCTTCACCGCCCGTTTCGGTTACAGCAGGTTTAGGTTCATCGTCATCATGCGGAATAATATCCGGAAGAGCACCGATAGCTTGCTTACGTTTCAATTTATTTACAAATTTGATTGAACGTTGAGCATCCCATTTACGTTTACCCTCTTCACTCTGATAGATAACTTTGTAGACTTCTATTGCCTGATCAAATTCGGATAACTTGGTTAAACAAGAAGCCAAACCATCATAAAGCTTATGCGTATAGCGACCGTTTACAACAGCCTGAGCCTTTTTGTAACACTTCAATGCATCCTTAAATTTAAACATTTTCTGATATACATAACCGATACTGATCCAAGCCTGTAAATCCTGACTATTAATATTTAAAATCTTGGTAAAACATTTCAATGCCGAATCGTTATCCCCCATTAACTGATAGGTTACACCGATACCGTTCCATGCCTTTGTGTTATATTTATCACCGGATAATACTTTTTTGAAAAATGAAATGGAACGATCATATTGTTTCAGTTTTTGTAAAGTTACGGCAATACTGAGCAATGTCTGCGGATGTTTGTTATCCACTTTCATGGCATCTTCCAACACATCCAATGCTTCTTTGTATGAAAACATGTGCTGCAATGCGATAGCTTTACCATTCAAAGCCTCCAAAGAGGTTCTGTCATTGGCAAATGCTTCGTCGAAACAAAGAATTGCTTCTTTGTATAAGCCACGCATGCTCAAAGTTACGCCTTTATTATTCAAAACTTCGACTGATTTAGGATTAATTGACAGAGCTTTATCGAAACATTCTACCGCATCTGTATATTTACTCATTTTCTGATATGCAAAGCCTTGGCTGTTTAACGCCTTCCATGCTCTCGGATTCTCGGCTATTACTTCGGAAAACTTCTCGATAGCTTCTTCATATTGCCCTGCATCTAATAATTCTTGTCCTCTTTTATAGGATGTGTTTTCATTTAATTTTACCATTTTTACCTCTTCTTTTACAAAATAATTACGAGTGAAAATAGCATAAACATCCTATTATGTCAAGTATTTTATGATAATCGTAATTGTTTGAAAATAGGTATGTCTGTTCGGATCTCAATATATTTGCATAAAAATTTTCGACAATTATTTTTAAGTTTTTCCCTGTTTTCGGCAAAATGTTTACGATATTCTTCTCTGAATTCCGGTGTTTCACTGTTAAATACGACTTTTTGTCCGTTATATTGGACGGCATAAACACCTTGAGCCGGTGCCTGTTCTTCCACAATATCAAAAATATTAACGCAGTAAACAAGATTATGTTTTGCCAATATAGAGAGTTGAGCCGACTGCATGGCGTTGTAATTATGAAAATCACTCAAAATAAAGACGGTACCGCGGCCTTTCTGATAATATTCCAGCATTTGCAAGGCTTCGGAAATATCGCCGACATTCGGATGTTGCAAAATTTCATACGACTGTTGAGCGATGGTTTTTAATATGGCCAATATTCCGCGCGGGTTATTTTGCGGCTTAAAATATTTCATATTCTTGCCGTTATATATCAAAATACCGAATCTGTCGCGATTGTGTAATGTCAACCAACCGAGTAGAGCAGCAATTTTGCATGCCGACACCGATTTCAATTCTCGGCGAGTACCGAAAATCATACTTGCCGACAAGTCGAGCAAAACGGTTATTTGTCTGTCTTTTTCTTCACCGAACACCTTAGTATAAGGCTCTCTTTTGCGTGCAGTCACGCGCCAATCTATATCGCGAACGTCATCACCGAACATATACATCCGCACTTCTTCAAACTCCATACCGCGCCCTTTGAATGCCGATTTAACATCTCCGGCATGATGGGAATAATATTTGTTGTTTTTGAGCGACAAATAAGGCAGATATTTCTGTTCTTCCAGCAATTCTTCAAAGGTTACGCATAAACCTTTTTTCTTATCTTCGGGATTTGTCCTGTTTGTACCGAATATTTCCATCTGTTCCTCCGTTACGGTAACGGAACGACTTTCAGAAGCTTAGAGATGACTTCATCACTGGTCATACCGCCGGCCTGCGCTTCAAAATTAAGAAT
>CAMVHF010000008.1 GCA_947167235.1 uncultured Alphaproteobacteria bacterium | reverse complement strand
ATACCCGTGAGCAGGTACCGGTCATTATGTTTGGTAAAAATGTTAAAACCGAAAATATCGGACAGCGTGAAACATACGCCGATATAGCACAGACAATTTGTGCTTATTTCGGGTTGGAACCGATGAAATACGGGAAGAGTTTCTTATGAGTTGGAAAGCATCAAATTTAATTGCCGATCAACATTGCTTCTTTGGCTCGGAGGGTGGTGTTTCAACAGGAAAATATGCAACGCTGAATACGAATTTATCCAGTCGCGATGATAAGGCGGATATGTATAAAAATTTTGATATTATTGCCGCAACTTTCGGTATGACGCGCGGTAATATGTTTACTATTCGGCAAGGTGTCAGTGATGTCGCCGTTATTACGGATAAGCCGTCGTGGTTTGAGGTTTATGCCGATGGCATTGTGACCGATAATCCGGATATTTTACTCGGCATTAAAACGGCCGACTGTGCACCGGTTTTATTGGCTGATTATAAACATGGTGTTATCGGTGCGGCGCATGCCGGTTGGCGCGGGGCCGTTCGCGGTATTGTCGAAAATGTTGTTGCTTTGATGGAGAAAAAAGGTGCCGTGCGTGAAAATATTGCCGCCGCAATCGGACCGTGTATGCAACAGCGCTCGTTTGAAGTCAAAGATGATATGCGTGATGAGTTTTTAGCGCAATCCGCGTTCAATGGTAAGTATTTCATTAAAAATACCGATGCAACATATTTGTTCGATTTAAGCGGTTATTTGGAAGATAAATTACACAATATGGGAATGACGAACGTTGAAAATTCACATATCGATACATACAGTGAGCTTCAGAAGTATTTCAGCTTTCGGCGCAATACGCATTTGCATCTGATTGATGCGCCAAAAGATTATCCGACACAGTACTCATGCATCAGATTATAGGAAGTAAAATGAAAAAGATTATTCAAATCCCTCTGCCATACTGGAATGAACGTCCGAAAAAATGTGCCGTTAAAGCCATTGTGTTGCATTGCAGCGCACAAGAGGGCGTGCCGATGATTAAATTATTGCGTAAATTGCATTTGAGCTCGCATTTTGTTATCGGTTCTGACGGACGCATTTTCCAACCGGTGCCGGAAGCAAAGCGTGCTTTTCATGCCGGCGTGAGTTCTTGGCGCGGTATGAATAATTTAAATCATTATTCTATCGGTATTGAACTGAGTTCATCGAGTATGGGAGAGGAAGCTTACACGCCGCAACAGTTGGCGAGTGCTAGAAGTTTATGCCTTGATTTAATTCGTCGCTATAATATACCGGCGCAAAATATTGTGGCTCATTCGGATATTGCACCGACCAGAAAACCTGATCCGGGAAAGGCGTTCCCGTGGCAACAGTTTGCTCAATACGGAATAGGGTTATGGTATGATTTAAATGATGCCGGTAAAGTCGCGGAAAATGATGTTGAGAAGCTTTTGCGGCAGATCGGATATAATACCGATAATTTGCCGGCGGCAAGTTATGCTTTTTGTCGGCATTTTTTACCGGAACTGGTGGCGAAACAGCATGATACGCACCGTATTATAACCGATATCTATCCGGAAAACTTTGTGCTTCCGAAAGAGTATTTACCGCATTTAAAAGCATGCGCTTATAAATTTTCTAAGCGTTATTGATAATTGAGCTGATTTTTGAAATCTCATCTTCGTTGACACGATGAGCCAGATGTGCATAAGTGCTGCTGTTTACGTTAACGCCGTGCGATTTAAGCCAATTCAGACTATCCGGCAGGGTTTTATATTGGACGCGCAAATCATCTTCGCCGTGCAGCATATAAAGAGGCGGTTTGGCGGATATTCTTTTTTCCAATAAATCTGCACCGGCAACCAAACCGGCAACGGCAAAAGCGCCGGCAAGCGGTTCGCTACGCGTCAGAGAAGTGTAAATTGTCAGCATGGCCCCTTGCGAAAAACCGACTAAATAAGTGTGGGCATTATTTATATTTAATTTTTGCTGCAATTGGGTAATAAACTCATTGATATCATCGGCGCGGTGGTCTAAATCGTGCTGCGCACCGCTGTAAATTTTAAAAATCTCTTTTGCGGAAGTATCGGGATCACTGCGTTTATATTCCGGATCGTATTTCAACATGCCGAACCATTGGCGTTTTTCGGGATTTTTATCGCAATTTTCAGGTGCAATCGGGGTAGCCAGATAAGCAGAATTAAGCGAATCCTTTAACCAATCTATGGCATATTTGTGGTCATCGAGATTGCCGTTATATCCATGCAAAAAAACGACCAATGATTTAGGGTTATCTGCAGTTTTATAAAGTTTATAATCCAACATTTGACACCTCTTAATAATTTCAGATTGATGTATAATATCCGACATACGGTGAAAAAACAACCTAAAAAATAAAAAAGCACACTTTCGGATGTTAAAATCGGAGAGTGCGCTTTGATTAGGGTAAAAGGTTATCAAGATTTAGAGACTGTCCCCTAAATCTTCAGTACGCTTACGGAGCAGCTGCTTACTGTCGGTGTGCGGTTCGGTGGCGGCAACATTGACGGTGCGGCGCGAACTGTTCTTACCGAGGAAATCGTCAGCGTACTCATTGATTGCGGGAGTAGTTTTGATTGTTTCCATAATTATTCGCAGAATTAGTCCATAAATGTTCAATATGATTTTTCCGTACTAGCAAATCTGATAAAAAATGTCAAACCTATTTTATATTCTGTGTGTTTCGGTCGTTATTGCCGAATATTCTAAATAAATTGAAAAAAATGCTTGCAAATTGAAAAAAATGTATATACAACACAACTATTCGTTCGGGTGAATTGTTTTTGCTTGCTTTTTAAATAAAGCTGTGCTAAACATATCGCCGAATGTTTGTGTAATTAATTAACAATAAAGAGAAGAAAAATGGCTACACCTAAGAAAAAAGTATCAAAATCTCGCCGCGATATGCGCCGTTCTCATGATGCATTAAGCTCTAACGCTTATCAAGAATGTCCGAACTGCGGTGAACTCAAGAGACCTCATCATGTTTGCACCAAATGCGGTCAATATGATGGTAAAGAAGTTGTTTCTCACAAGGAAGCAAAATAAGTCTTTTAATATTTTAGAATATGGAGCAGGTTGTGTCTGATAGTAATCTGGTCATATCCGTAGATGCAATGGGGGGAGATAATTCCCCTCGCATTGTAGTTGAGGGTATAAATATCGCTCATAAAAATAATCCGGATATCAAGTTTTTGTTATTTGGCGATGAAATAAAGGTAAGCGAGGAAATGAAAAAATTTCCGCAGCTTAGAGAGTATTGTACGCTGATACATGCTACCGAAGTCGTCAAAAATGAGGACAAGCCTTCTCAAGTTATTCGTAACAAAAATACAAGTATGTATATGGCTATCGATGCCGTGCGCAAAGGGGATGCCAAAGCAATCATTTCTGCAGGCAATACCGGCGCATTGATGGCTATATCCAAAATGATTTTAAAAACCATTCAACGTATTCATCGTCCGGCAATATGTACCAATATTCCGCATAAAAACGGAATGTGCGTTATGCTTGATTTGGGCGCTAATACCGAATGCAGTGCCGTCAATTTGGCAGAATTTGCCATTATAGGTAATATTTTGGCGCGCCATACGCTTGGTATCGAGCGGCCGCGAATCGCTTTATTGAATATCGGTGCCGAAGAAATGAAAGGTCGTGAAGAAATTCATCAGGCCGCCAAGATGATTAAAAATACTCATCTGGATTTGAATTTTATCGGCTACATCGAGCCGCATCAAATTGCCGAAGGTTATGCCGATGTGATCGTTTCTGACGGTTTTACCGGAAATATTGCGCTTAAAACCATGGAAGGTACGGCTAAGCTTGTTTCCGGGTTGGTTAAAGATTCTATCAAAAAATCTATTGTCGCCAAGATCGGTTTGCCGTTTTTGTTGCCGGTTGTTTTTACCTTAAAGAAGAAAATGGATCCGCGCAAATATAACGGCGCCATGTTTGTCGGTTTGAACGGCTTGTCGGTTAAGAGCCACGGCGGTACCGATTCTTTGGGCTACTCTTATGCTATTGATAATGCCGCAAAATTGGTGCGTCAGGATTTTGTTCAAACGATTCGTGATGAAGTGGAACACGTTGATTTAGACGAATTATCTCAGGATATTTTATACGATGTTTATTAGAAGTGAAGTGGTCGGTTTCGGTCGTTATCTGCCGGAAAAAGTACTGACCAACGATGACTTGTCGACTATGGTTGAAACCAACGATGAGTGGATCAGAACCCGTACGGGTATCAGAAGCCGTCATATTGTGAGTGATGAAACAACTTCCGTTATTGCCGGAAGGGCTGTTGCTATGGCTATCAAAAATGCCGATATGACACCGCAAGATATCGATTTATTGATTGTTGCTTCCGTTACACCGGATTTGACAACCCCGTCGACCGCGACGTTAGTGGCTGCAGATTTAGGATTCAGACCGGGCGTACCGGCGTTTGATATATCGGCAGCTTGTTCGGGTTTTGTATATGCTTTGACATTAGCCGATAATATGATTCGTTTGGGACAGGTTAAAACCGCGGTGGTTGTCGGTGCCGAATGCTTATCTAAAATCGTAGATTGGACCGATCGAAATACCTGCGTTTTATTCGGTGACGGTGCCGGTGCAGCGGTGCTTCGTGCCACGGCAGGTAAGGGCGACAGTACCGATGTCGGCGTTTTAAGCACCTGCATTTTCTCCGACGGTCATAATGCCGAATTTTTGAAAACAACCGGTGGTGTTTCTTCAACTCAAAATGCCGGATTTGTTAGTATGAACGGTAAAGAGGTGTTTAAACACGCCGTTGTCAGTTTGGCCGAAGCTGCGGAAACAGCATTGAAACAGGCCGGTATCGAAAAAGAGCAGATTAATTGGTTGGTACCGCATCAGGCAAATGTGCGCATTATCGAGAGTGTCGGCGAACGTTTGGGCTTGGAGCCGGAAAAAGTTGTTGTGACGCTGGACCATCACGGTAATACATCGGCGGCATCAATTCCGTTGGCGCTGTCCGAAAATACCGAAAACGGTCGCATTAAAAAAGGCGATGTGATTGTTCTGACCGCAATGGGGGCCGGATTTACCTGGGGCGGAGCGGTTATTCGTTTGTAAGTTTTTGACAGGCTTTCTTGCGAGAAAGCCTGAATTTTTATATGAGGTATGGCATGACAGCAAAGATGAAATGGACGTTACTGGCAGTAATTTGTATGCTCGGTTTTACCAGTATGTCGTTTGAGCTGATTATTTTACGGCAATTGATTAACTTTGTCGGTTCAAACACAATTATTACATCTGTCGTGATGTCTTTTATACTGCTGTTTTTGTCGCTCGGTTATTATCTCGGCTCGGTGATTTCTTTTGCTAAAACACCGATCAGAATTCGTATCGTACAATTATTGGATACGTTGGCTTTATGGTATTTGTTGGCTTGTACTTATGAAACTGTCGGCGGCAGTTTTTATGCCATGTATAATATGGGAATGCGTTCATCGGTGCATATGGTCTTTATGTTTTCGGCGTTATTTTTAACTTTGCCGTCGGTGGCTCTCGGCTTTATTACGGCATCAATCGGTAGAGTAATACACCATTTTAATGCCGATTATACCGGTCGTTTTATGGCCGTAGATACAATCGGCAGTGTCGGCGGATCGCTATTGACAACGCTGTTCTTGATGCCGATGATCGGGGTGGCGCATACAGTCGTTGTTTTGAGCATCATTACGGCGTTTGCTTCATTATTGGTCGGTTGTGAAAAAATTTGGATAAATTGGGTGAAATTCGGATGTTTTGCCACGTTGGGACTGATTTTAAACAGTCGCTTTGTATTGCCGCAGGCCGATACGCTGATTAAAGATGATGCCATATCGCGTATGGAAGTTGTTTCGATGACCGATGATGAAGGTATTAAAACCAATACCATGTACATTAACGGACAAATTGCTTCGGTTTATTCAACCGGCGAAAAATATACGTCGGATTATGTCCGTTTTATTAACGATAATCTGGTCGATACAATGCCGAAAGATAAAATACATAAAATCTTGGTCTTAGGTGCCGGCGGGTTTACGGTCGGTCTGCATGATACACAAAATCAATATATATTCGTCGATATTGAAAAAAATCTGCCGACCGTGACAGAAGAAAGATTTTTGGAACAACCGCTGACGGAAAATAAGAAGTTTGAATTTGCCGATGCTTATTTGTATATGCTGAATTCCAAAGAAAAATACGATTTAATTGTAGTTGATGTGTATTCTGCCGTTCAGAGTATTCCGGAAAATTTTGTAACGGCTGATTTCTTTAAGCTCGTTAAAGATCATTTGGTTGAAAACGGTATTATGGCAGCCAATATTATTACTTCGGCATCGTTTGAAAATGAATTCTCTCGCCGGATTGATAATACATTACACTATGTGTTCAAAAATTATATTTCGCGCCAGATTATTAAAACATTTAATCCGTATAATGCGTCGCTTTCCAATGTGATGTATTTGTATTATAATCGCCCGGATGTTGATAATACGGTTTATACCATTGATAGAAATTCGGCACTTTACGGGCAGCAGATTAAATGGGTTGAGCAATAATCAAAGAAAACCCCGATTTTATATCGGGGCTTTTTCTTTACTCTTTGATGAATTTTTTGATTTTGAGAATATCATCAATCGGCATGTTTGAAATATCTGTATGGATGTTATCGATATAGGTAGGATATGCCATATAATCACCGTAGCAACTGGTCAGATAGGTGTCAATATCATTCGGGCAAGATACCTCCAAATCACCGAATTTAATGGTCTTTAGCGGAAAGATAGTGTCATAACCCAAAAATATACTGTATTTAGGCGAGTGCATAAATTCGCAGCCGGCTACCAGATCAGGTTTGGAGCTTTCCGGTGCACTTTGCTGTCCGTCCATAATTTTAGGATGGCAAGTATTGAAAATTCTTTCGTGAAATTTTTTAACATCTTGTCCGGTGTAAAAAACTCGGTTTCTCCGTATGATTTTCCGTCTTCTACTTGTTAACTTTATCCGTTCATCCCAAGTTTCGATTTTGCGTGAATAAAAATCGTAAGGGAAAATATCTACCCATAATTCAGGGATGTTTTTATTCTTGACTTTATATAAATTGCATAAACCGTTAGGAGAACTGTAATAAACAATTTCATAATCGGTATCGGCATTTTCTTTATTGAACAAATCTACAATTTTAGAGTAATCTTCACGCATCATGCAGATATCGATATCATCATCCCACGGAATAAAATCGCCGTGACGAACCGCTCCCAATAAACTGCCGTATGCGAGCCAATATCTTATTTTGTGTTTGTTGCAGAAATCAACAATAACTTTGAGTAATTTCATATTAGCCAGTTGGAATTCGCGTCGCAGACCTTGTGCCGGTTTTTGCTCGGTAATATCGGGCATGGCACAATACTCCAATTTACGAATACGTTGCAGAGTATCCCAAGTGATGTCCTTTATTCTGGGGGTGGTTCGAAATACAGGAATTCCACAGAAGAAATAAGTGGTTTTATGAGGTTTTACCTTTTTCTTAAAAATGTCCATAAATCCTTCCTTTTCACAGATTCATTATATTTAATTCATACATACCGAAAATGCTCAGGATACAGTATGTACTTGCTTATTTGAAAATAAAATAATTTTCTTAAAAAGGAGTTAAGAGTTAAAGGCGTAGCGGTGAAATTGTACACTGCTTATATAAATATTGACATTTGATGATTTAATAATATTCTGGATTTAGTGTGAAATGTGCGCAATGGTATGTTATGTTTTTGCTGTAGTGTACAAATGCCGGAAAACTGGAAGATAAAAAGTATGAGAGTTGTTAATGTAATGATCGGTCGCGAATTGGGCGGTATAGAACAGGCATTTTTAGATTACAATCAAGCGCTGACTTTATATGGACATACGGTGTGTGCCGTTATTAATCAAAATGCTAAGATTGAGCCTTTTTTAGCTCGTCAGAATATTGAAAATGTTGTTAAAACACACTTTATCCATTATAATTACTTTTTATTAATAACACTTTATGCAAAATTACGTCGTTTCAATCCCGATGTGATTATTGTGCATAATAAAAAAGCAATACCTATATTTAAGATTTTGGCACGACTTTTGCATGTTAAAATCATAGGAGTATCACATAATCCTAAGTTTAAGCTTGTTGATAAATGCGACGGAATATTTACAATTACGAATTATCAAAAAAAACTTTTTGCAGATAAGGGATTTCCTGATGATAGAATTTTCGTTATTCCGAATTTGATTGCGAAGGTAATTCCGTTTCAGCGGCAAGAAGAATTTAGGACGCCGCCGATTATCGGAACAATGGGCAGATTTGATCCGATGAAAGGTTTTACCGATTTTATTGAGGCGCTCGGTATATTAAAACAAAAAAATATATCATTTAAGGCAGTTATCGGCGGAGGTCAGCAAAAGAGTTATCCTGATGAATTTATAACAATGCAAAAAATGGTTAAAGAGTTAGGTTTGCAAGATGATGTGACGTTTTGCGGTTGGGTAAACGATAAGGATGCTTTCTTTAACGGAATCGATATTTTTGTTTTGCCTTCCCGTTTTGAACCGTTTGGAATTGTTTTGCTGGAAGCAATGATTCATTCTAAGCCTGTTGTGGCATCTTTGGCTGAAGGTCCGGCGGAAATCTTTGCAACAAATACGCAAAGTGCATATCTTTTCCCGATTAATAATCCTCAAGAAATGGCTCAAAAAATTTCCGAGGCTTTGGGTAATTTTTCGCAAACGCAAGAGGTTGCCCGCAGCGGGTATGATTTATGTATTGAAAAATATACTTTGGAACAAGTCGGTAAAAGTTTAGATAAGGCTTTGAAATATTTTGTAAACGGATAACCGGTAGTATTATATTCAAAATAAAAAAATAAGGCAGGAAATTATCCCGCCTTATTTTAATATAAGAAAAAATTATTTCTTGCTGTTTACAACACTTTGAAGAGTTTTACCAGCTTTGAATTTAGCAACTTTGCGAGCAGCAACTTTTACCGGTTGACGTGTACGCGGATTAATAGCTGTGGTCGCAGCTCTCTTAGATGTAGAGAAAGTACCGAAACCAACTAAACGAATGTCATCGCCGGATTTTAATGCACTGCATACAGAAGAAACAAATGCATCTAAAGCTTTAGCAGAATCAGTTTTTGTTAAACCTGATGTTTTAGCAATGCTGTCAATCAATTCACTTTTATTCATTTTGTTATTCCTTATATATAGGTTATATTGTAATATGAGAATTATCTTCTCGCCTGTTATAGTAGTCTATTTGTTTTTTTAATGTCAAACAAAAAAACGTATCAAATCCCCAAAATAATACGCTTACAGCGGTTTTTTGCAAATTGTGAGTCAAATTTATTCGTATTTGACATTGAGTTTCGATTTTATTAAAATGACCGAGTGAGTTAAAGGAGAATCTTATGAAAATCGGCTTATCGGCATTGTTTATTTTGTTGGCGATTACGGCATGCGGAGAATCGGAACAGGTTTTGGTTTATAACGAAAATAATACCAGTGTCGTTAACGGTGTGGTTTATGATATGCACGAAAAGCCGATTAACGGTTTGTACAAAATCTATTATCCGAACGGGGCCGTTCGGATGGAAATCGAAAGTAAAAACGGTTTGCCGAACGGGGTAGGTAAGTTTTACGGCGAAGACGGCGTTTTGGTTAATCAAACCACTTTTAAAGACGGTATAACCGATGGTATCTTATATAATTATTATCCGGACGGGCAGGTTCATAACGAATTGGTTTATGTAAACGGCGTGCTGCACGGTGCGCAAAAAACTTATGATGAGAACGGAGAGCTGATTGTTGAAATTACTTATGAAAACGGTAAAGCCGTTAAAGGATTTACGGTGGTTGACGATAATCAGATTGCCTTGACGGAAGATGAGCTTAAACAATTAGAAAATTAACAGATTTTACTGTTGACGGTTTTTAGATTTTTCTTAAAAATATTGCGAATCGGGATTTTAAAATAATATCTTGTAAAATCAATATGTTAGTAATTTATGAAAAATATTTCGCTAAAAGGCACTTGTAAAGCCGTTAAAATAAATTATGTCTAAAAATGTGGTTTTTAAGGCTTTTTTGTATATTTTTTAACAAAAAGTAAAAAAATACTTAACAAATGATTAATTTTCTGTTAATAATAATCTCAGAGTTATGAATATTCCAATTTTCAGAAAATTAACTGGAGGATTTTATGAAAAATTTATATTATATCTTTGCGTTGGTTTTAATTGCCGGTTTATCGGCTTGCGCCAGCAATGAAGGTACAGACGGAGCAAACTATCAATATGCCGGAGAAGATGGCTGCAGTGATACATTGGTAAAACCAGCACCGGCTCCGCAAGTCAGATATCAACCGGCTCCGATGGCTCCTGCCTGCGGTGGTTGCCAAGCCAGAGAATATACTGTAAGAACACCGGTAAAAGTTGTTTACAAGAACACAACATACCGTACAGTATATGAACCGCGTACATTTGAAACAACATCTTTTGAAACCCGTCCGTATAACAGAGCAGAAGCTTGTGAAAGCGGAAACTGCGGTGATCCGCGTTTGGTTTCATCTCGTCCGATGTAATCCGGCGGTTTAGCAGATGATTTTCTGAAAAAAAGAAGGCAGTGTAAACTGCCTTCTTTTTTGCGTATTAATCTTAAGTAAAAGAATATTGTTTTGGAAATATGTTTATAACATTTCATTTTAATCGCATACCAAACACCTGAAAATATCTTGTGATGCAAAATCTTGTTGAAGCGGTTTTATTCACATAATAAGTGATAATCCTTTTGTAACAAAGCCTCAGAAAACCGGTGCGATTTTTGGTTGACCGGAATTAAATCTTTTAGTAACAAACAAACAAATTGTTGTTCGGATAAATCTTTTTCCAACGGTTCATATAATGAGTAATCCAAACCGACCCAATTATAGAGTTCGCGTTTTGCTGCCTGCGTTTCATCATATTGTCTTTGATTAAAAGTATCGCTGTGATGCGGGGTATCATTGTAGATGGCTAAAATTTCCGGTATATGATGAAATTTGGCGCCGGCTTTAACCATGTCGAGGTACAAGTAATAATCATCGGCAATAACGTTTTTGTTGTAATGTATATTGTGTTTATCAAGAAATTCTTTACGCATCATTGAGGCCGAGTGTGTCGGAACGGCGAGTGAAAATAATAAGCCGAGTTTGATGTTTTCATCTTTTTCAGCCTCGGTATAAACATCTGTGCTTTTATTTAAGCGACTTAAGACATAATCGAAAACGTGGGCGCGCTTGTTTTTAATCCCTCTTTCATAATCTAATTTCAGAATTGTATCGACATCAACAACATCCGTTTCGGGGTGTGCATCGAGATATTTGGCCGATACTTTTAAGCGTCGTGGCAGAGATATATCATCCGGATCCATCATCGCAATATATTTGCCGCGTGCCAGCTCTAAGCCACGGTTGCGGTTGCCGCAAATTCCTAAATTTTTCGCATTGCGATAAATCCGAATTCTTCCGTCTTCTTTTTTCCATTCTTGCAACATGTTCCAAGTTTTATCTGACGATTGATCGTCAATGACTACCAGTTCAAAATCATCAAGTTCGGATTGCAAAAACATCGGAATAACGCTATCAACGTATTTTTCGGCATTGTAAGTTGTTAAAATAACCGAAACTTTCGGATAATATTTCTTGTATTGCAGATATCCGATGTATCCGGTGAAAATCAGCGATACGGACGCTAAAATAAGAATGATGTTGCTTTTGTTAAACATGGTTCCTCTGGTTCGGTTATACTTAAAATTTTAAATCAAACGGTTCTATCACGCGAGATAAAACACCTTTTAATTCGGAGATGCAAACACCGTAGTTGGTGATGGCAACACCGGCTTGTTCGCATTTATAAATGCGCGATAGAATTTCACGTCGGTTGATGGTGCAACCGCCGCACTGAATGACCAGTTTATAATCTTCAAGATGTGTACCGAAGTCGCAACCGGAAACATGGTCTATTTGTAAATCTTTTTGCGTTTTCTTCTTCAGCCAATTCGGAATTTTAACCTTACCGATATCATCTTCGGTGGCATGGTGCGTACATGATTCGGCAATTAATACTTTATCGCCGTCTTGCAGTTTGTTAATCATTTCCGCACCTTTAACCATTTTCAATAAATCCCCCTTGAAACGAGCCATCAAAATCGAAAATGTGGTGCATTTGATATTTTTGGGAGTTTCGGCGACCATACGGTCGACAATTTGCGAATCACACACAACCAGTGCCGGCGGATTTTTGAAATTATCCAACGCGGCAAGGTAATCATTTTCTTTAACCACCAGAATATTCTGCTCATGATCCAAGCAATCGCGAATAGCCTGAACCTGCGGCATAATCAGACGACCTTTCGGTGCGCCGTAATCAATCGGAATAATCATCATTACCGTGCTGTGTGCAGGTGCCAAATCACCGAGCAAAGGTGGATTGTTGATAAATTCATCGGGGCATACTTTAATCAACTCGGCTTTGATTTGATTAAGAACGCGGTTGCGAGAATTTTTATCGGTCGAATTGACGATAATTCCGTCGGTTGCGCTGATACTATATTTATCGGCCTGATTATAAATTTTGATAAGCGGAATGTTGCGCTCATTAGCCATGGATATAATTTGTTGTTCTTCCAAGCCGATTTTGTCTCCCTGACAGATAAGCATAATAACATCGGCACGGTCAAAAGTTTTTACGGTTCTTTCCAAGCGTTTATCGGAAAGTTCCGAAGCATCGCCGAAACCGGCCGTATCAATCCACAAAACCGGACCGAGCGGTTGCAGTTCTTGGGCTTTTTCAACAACGTCGGTGGTGGTGCCGGCAATATCGGAAGTGATGGCAAAATCCTGCCCCGTCACTAAGTTCAAAAAACTGGATTTTCCGGCATTGACACGTCCGAGAAGGGCGATTTGTAAACGTAAAGATTTAGGTGCTGAGGTCATTTTATTCTCCTATGAAATTTGCCCAATTTTGCATTATTTTAAGTATAAATGTTTCGGTTGACAAGTTAAATATCGGGGCAATCTGTGCTGCCAACAAAGGTAAGTTTTCCGGCAGAGTTTCGCTGTTGTCGATATTTTGGTACGGACCATCTGTTTCCAACAATATTTGATTTATATCCGTATTTTGTAAAATTTCAACTCTGTTTTTTTTGCGTAAAACAGAAAAATTCAAGCCGAGATAGAATCCGTGCTTTTGAATGTTTTTTCCCCATTCGGCGGAACCGGTAAATGAGTGAAAAATTGTTTTTTGGGGTAATAAAGAAAACAGTTTTTGCATTACCGAATCTGCTTTGACCGAATGGATAATCAGCGGGCGATGATATTTTTGTGCCAACTCGATTTGCGGTATTAAGATTTTGATTTGAGCATCGGTATCGGTGTTTTTTATCCGATCAATACCGCATTCACCGACAAAAGCTTGCGGATTTCTTTGCAGGCGGTGTTCCAATTCGGTCAGCCAATTTGCCGGCGCATCGTTAATATACCACGGATGAATACCGTAAGCCGGTATGATTGGCGAATGCTCAGATGCTATGATATCTATTGTATTCCAGTCGCTCGGGTGTGCCGAAACATTGATGAATTTTGTAACACCGTTTAAAATCGCATTTTTTATGACATTATTAATATCTTTGGTTTTATAGTCTTGTAAATGAATGTGTGAATCGATAAATTCCATTAATAAATTCCTTTAGATTTCGGAGGCAAGCTCATGAGCATTTTTAAAAAATCCGCGGCAGATGTTTTTACGCAACCTGTATTGGAAATTAATTTAAACCGTTTAGTTGATAATTACAAGCAACTTTGTCAGATTATTGCACCGGCAAAGCCGTCGGCGGTTATTAAAGACGATGCTTACGGTTTGGGGGCTGTAATGGTTGCCAGGGCTTTGTATGAAAAAGCCGGTTGTCGTGACTTTTGGGTGGCTCATGCCGTAGAAGGACAAAAGATTGCTATGGCGCTTCCGGATGCCGATATCCGCGTTTTACAGGGAATCGGTGCAGACAGTATAGAATTGTTTGAGCAATATAAATTGATACCGGTTATCAGTTCGCCGGAAATGCTGGCCTACTGGAAGGCTCATAAAATCGAAGGTGTTGCACCGGTCATTCATGTTGAAACCGGATTGAACAGATTAGGCTTTCGCGAGAATGAATTAGCCGATATGGCTCGGGCAGATCGTAAGTCATTTTCGATGGTTATGAGCCATTTGGCATGTGCCGATGAAAAAGACCATTTTATGAATCAGCATCAGTTGGATAATTTCAAAAAAATTCGCGAGAAGTATTTTGCTGACGTTCCGGCATGTCTGTCGGCTTCCGACGGTGCGTTTTTGGGGGCGGATTATGCTTTTGATATGGTACGTTTGGGAGCGGCCGTTTATGGTATCAATACGGCACCGTATCGTCCGAATCAGATGAAAAATGTGGTGACGGTTAAAGCGCCGATTTTGCAAATTGCCGATTTGGCAAAGGGAGAATTTGTCGGCTATTCGGCAACCTATCGGGCACCGGCGCAAAGACGGCTTGCCATTATATCCATCGGTTACGGCGACGGCATACCGCGCTCGCTTTCCAATGTCGGTCGGGTATTTTTCAGCGTTGGCGGAAAAATGTGTGAGGCGCGTATTGTCGGCCGTATTTCCATGGATAATATTATTTGCGATGTTACCGGTATCGAAGGGTTAAAAGTCGGTATGTTTGCCGATATGATTAATGATGTCTATACACTTGATGATATCGCCCGTGATGCCGGCACGATCAGCTACGAAATCGTTTCGAGAATCGGTAAAAATACCAGATTTAAGAGAACTTACGTTTTGGATTAATGCTAGCGTACCGGCTTTATTTTTGACGACGGATGATCATATACAAAATGATGCCGCCGAAAACAAGACCGATACCGTTGAATATAAGCATCTGCAGAGAATGGATGTATAAACCGTACAGAATCCACGAAATTAAACCGGTACAGTAAATTATGTAACTAAGCAATGACAAACCGTCGACATTTTTGGTGCGAATGGTTTGTAATGTTTGCGGTAAAAAACATATTGCCGTGCAGATGCCGGCAATGTAGCCGAATAATTCTCCGATAATATTCATTTTTAATCTCCTTATTATTTATGCTCAATCATAAATAATAACATCTTGTTTGACAAGCATTTTTTGTATTGATTTTACAGTTGCGGTATGTTACCATATCAGCACTTAAAAATCATTGAGATATCCATTCTTCTAATAATTAAATACTCAGCCTTATGAAAAGAAATCATTTTTCATCTAAGCTTATCGGATGTATTAATGCCGGTAATCTTTGCGGTGCCAAAGAGGCAGCTCTGTATGAAGACATTACGCCTTCGACGCAATTTACTTTGGAGGCTATGGCTCCCCACGTTCCGTACGTTTGTGAAGTCATTCGAGTGATTTTGCAGCGCGGCGGTTTTACAGGCAGTACGGCCAAGCTTACACAGTATGTCGAGCAGTATGAGGCCGAAGTTGTTTTGAGCCGTAACTGGAACAAGATTCTGGTGCTGATCAATGACGCTCCGCTGCAGATGTCTGCACTGATGGCCATGGTCGCATATCTTAAGACTGATATCGACAATAAGAAGGTCGCTGAAGTGTTCCGTTGCTATCAGGAGAAATATGACTTTAACAAAGTTATGTGGCCGGAAGAGCATAAGGAACTGTTCCAAAATCTTGTCGCCGAGATTGCCATTAAGCTGTCTTAGCGACGATGTTATCCGTCGGGTGATATCTTCATAAAGAAGAAATCACCCGTTGTTTTTTTAAAAACTTGTGAATTTCTTTATTAAAAGGGTTTTGTTTTCTCTTCGAACGGGTTATGTTTAAGCAATTGTTAATTTTATCAGGAAGGGAAAAATGAAAACTGTTACTCGTGTTAGTATTACTGAGGCGATTTATGAAGAAATCGGATTGTCACGCAAAGATTCCGGCGATATCTTGGATATGATAATCGAAGAAATCAAGAAAGAACTTGCAAGCGGTCATGATGTTAAAATATCTTCGTTCGGTACATTCAGCTTACGCAAGAAAAATGAACGTATCGGACGTAATCCGAAAACCGGTAAAGAAGCCACAATTACACCGCGTACGGTTATTTCGTTTAAGCCTTCACAGTTGTTGAGAAAAGCTGTTAACGGCGAACAATAATAGCATAAAGGATACGAATGATTATCAATAAGTCAAAATCTGCGTTCAAGACCATTGCCGAAGTTGCTGAGGAGCTTGGGGTTGCAACGCATGTTTTGCGCTTTTGGGAAACCAAATTTAATCAAATTCGACCGATGAAAGCAACCGGCGGACGTCGTTATTATCGTCCGGATGATGTTGAGATTTTGAAACTCATCAAAAGTTTATTGTATGATAATCGCTATACAATAGAAGGTGCGCAGCGTTATATCAAAGAAAAGGGGCTTAAAAACCTTTTAGGTAACGGTGAAATTCAAAAGGATTTCTTTGAAGAAAAAGTTACCGAAGCAGCTGAACCTCAAATAACACAGTCGGCACCGCAATTTAATAAAGCGGTATTATCGCAGGTGGCGGATGCTGTTGATGCTTTAAAAGAGTTGCGAAAAAAACTTTCGAATTTGTAAATCATTTATCAAAAAAATCCCCGAAGTCGGGGATTTTTTATGTTGAATAATTAAATTAATCAAAAATCAGGCGATATTCGATATCGGCTTTATCTTCTTTGTTCAGAGGTTGATATTTCCATAACTTAAATTCTATTTCAGCCGGCAATGCCGTAATGTAAAATTCCAATTCCGGTTGATACGGCGAATAATTATTACATCCTTCCGGTTCGCCGCAGCTGCCGCCGCGGTGATAAAAACCGCGTGTCGGTACAATACCGGTCGAGATATTATTATTCGATTTGAACTTGATATTGTCGGCTTTGGAAGCAAATACATAATTATAACCTAAATCGCGCGCGTTGGTGTCGGATAAATGTATGTTGTAAAAATATTTATTCTTTTTATAAAAAGAAGTGTAATCAATGTGTGCGGTAATGCGTTTTTGCGATTCATTATATGTCAGGCGATTAACTAACAAATAGTCAACTTCGGAACAACCGTAATTTTCGGAAAAATTATACATAGCCATCAGCGGGTAATACATAACAGGCGGGTTCAAGATGGCAAAACTTTCACGAGACAGACCTTTCACGCCCTTGCCGTGGCAGGTAATTTCATAAGCACTGATCCAAGGTAAACCGTCTTCTATCTGAAAAACAGAGCTGTTTGGATAATAAGACGGTTGCAGATCATTGAAAATAGAATTTTTGACGGCTTGGGTGCGTTTATCTAAAATTTCGGTGCGGCTTAATCCGTTAAAATCCTGCATCGGGGTAATCGGTATGTTTTTGACGGCGTGCGCCTGCATCGGGATTAAAATGGCAGCGACGAATACATAACTTTTCAAATTCATCATCTTTCTCCTTTTTATATAACGTATTATAATGTCGGGTGCATGTAAAGAAAAAAAAGTCTTGACTTAGAGTGAAGTCTAATGTTTAAAGTGACAATGTTGTAAAGAATAATTAATTGCATGAAAAGGAAAATATGTTATGACAATGTGGCTTATCATTATGTGGGTAACATTGGTGATAACCGGAATGGCACTTGTGTATTTGTGCGGTCGCATGATTAAATTCGGCTGCATCTTAAAGTTGACCGGCGATAATCCGAAGCGTCAGGCTATGATTTGCGGGATAACCGTGTTCGGAATTTTTGCGCTTATCGGGATGGCAATGCATTTTATGAATGCGATTGTATGTGCCGTTTATTTTGCGATGATTTGGATGGTTTCGGATTTGTGCTTTGGGTTAGGGCAAAAAATATGTCACCGCACTTTTAAGTGTTATTATGCCGGCGGTACCGCATTGGTATTAAGTGTTGCCGCATTGTCTTACGGCTGGTATCTTGATCATCATGTATGGCAGACGGATTATGTTTTGACAACAAATAAAAATATTGAAAATATTAAAATTGCCATGTTTGCCGATTCACACATCGGAACGACTTTTGATGCCGACGGTTTTGCTGAGCATATTGCAAAAATTCAAAAGCAGAAGCCGGATATGGTTGTGATTGTTGGCGACTTTGTCGATGATGATACGACGCTGAAAAATATGATTGATTCTAGTAAAGTACTCGGTACCTTACAGACCAAATACGGTGTATATTTTGTGTTCGGTAATCACGATAAAGGCTATTACGGTGCCGAACGACGAGGGTTTGCCAGCGGTGAGTTGATAGCCGAGTTAGAGAAAAACGGTGTCAAGGTTTTGCGCGATGAAACAGCGTTGATTAATGATATGCTTTATGTAATCGGTCGGCGTGATTTTTCGGTCGAAAAAGAGCAGGGCGGACAACGTAAAAGTATGGATGAATTAACGCAAGGGTTAGATAAAAATAAATATGTTTTGGTGTTAGATCACCAGCCGACGGATTATAAAAATCAAGCTGAAGCCGAAGCTGATTTAGTCGTTTCAGGACATACGCACGGCGGGCAGTTGTTTCCGTTTAACTATGTCGGTAAGTGGATCGGTGCCAATGATGCCATATACGGCTATGAACGGCATGGTAAAACGGATTTTATCGTTACTTCGGGGATATCCGACTGGGCGATTAAATTTAAGACCGGAACTAAGTCGGAATTTGTGATTATTAATTTGCAAAAACAATAAGGTTATTTGGCGGACAGATTAAAATTCTGCACGTTTTTCTCTTTATCGCGGCGTTTACGAACCGTCGGAAAATGTGCATTAATATAAGCATAACGCGGACAGTCCGAGCCGTGGTCATTGATGAGGCCGCAGGCTTGCAAGTGCGAATAAACGGTAATTGTTCCCAAATACTTAAAACCGCGTTTTTTCAAATCTTTTGAAATAGCATCGGATAAACCGTTACTGACCGGTATAAAACCGTAACCGTGTTTGTCATAGCAAATGGTTTTACCGTTGCTGTACTGCCATAAATAATCGCAAAAACTGCCGAATTCATGGCAAATTTTTTGAAAGCAACGGGCATTGTGAATAATGGCTGCGATTTTGCGCGGACTTTTAATCATATTTGGCGTATTCATAATGCGGTCAATATCATTTTCGGTATAAGCGGCGATTTTATTGTAGTCGAAATTATCAAAGCACCGGCGGAATGTGTCGCGTTTATTTATCATCATATTCCAATTCAAACCGCATTGCATAACTTCCATCATCAAGAATTCAAATTGTTTGCGGTCATCATGAACCGGAATTCCCCATTCCTCATCGTGATATTTGAGGTTAGCCTCCGAAGTGTTTCCCCAATTGCAGTACGACATACTAATTGCTCTTTTCAGCTTTGGCACTAGAAATACTGATTTTGCGATAAAAATATACCGTAACCGGTACACCGAGCAGCATACCCCATATACCTAAAAGAGCATGGGCAATGTACAAGATGATGAGTGTCATAACCGGATTAATGTGCATAACCGATGATACAATGCGCGGATTTAAAACGTAAGCTTCGAGCATATGGATTAAAATAATCATCAGTAAAGCCCATAAACCTAAACTGATGCCGCCTGTATTGACAGCCGTTAAGACAATCGGTACTGACGATATAATCATTCCTAAAACCGGAATCAGTCCGCAGATAAATACAATAGTACATAACAAGGCAACGGCTTTAACACCCAATAAATATAAGCCGATTGCCGTTAAGGTCGTGTTAATGGCCGATATTATTAATTGAGCGCGGAAATTTTCGCCGACAACATTGGCAAATAAAATAATACTGTCGGCTGTTTCTTTGTAAGTTTCGGCCAACTTGGTATAACGCAGGCGGCGCGTACCGAGTGAGAGTTCCGGTAAATCAAGCAATATAAGAAAACTAAACAACATTGCCAAGAAAAACCAACCGATATAATGTAAACCTTTTTCCAAAACACCGCGCAGAATGTTCCAAGCCTGAATAACCGTTTTTTCCGGAGATATGCCGGTTTCTATTTGTTGAATAACAGGCTGTGCAAAATCATTGTCGGCAAAAGTCGTGTCTACCCAAGATCTGAGTGAATTAATACTTTTCGGAAGTTGCTCGGTAAAACTGATTGTTTCAGACAATAACTCGCGCGGAACGAAGGCTAAAAATGCAATTTCGCAAGATAAAAACAACGTATAAATACAGACAACGATAACTCGGCGGTTCCAGTGAAATTTGCGTCTTAATTTGTGCGCAAGTCCGGCAAAGATAAAGCACATGATAAATGTCATAAATACCAAACCGAACATACTGCGGAACATATATAAAATTCCCAGAAATGCCGTCCAAATAAAATAAAATCGGTTAACGCGAATAAACTCAGAAATACTAAACACTTCAGTCTCCGTTGTTGATGATTAATACATAATATTTAGCAATAAATATTGAAGATACGGTTAATATTAAAAAACAAAAAATTATTGACAAAAAAAGTTAAAAAAAGTATCTTATTTCTTACTGATTGCTATTAAGACTATTATTAACATTAAATAATTATTGCGTATGGAGAACTACAAAAAAATTCTGGAATTGAATTCAACGCAACAAAATGAGCTGCTGGCCTTGAACTGTCTGGAAAGGAACGATTTACAGACGTTTCTGGAATTGCTCAAAAGCGGTATGCCTCTGACGGCTTTCATGCTGACGAGCATGGTTGTGTTGAAGTATGACAAGAAGGATATTAAACGTGTTCTGATTGAAGCGACAAATATCGAAAGTGATGGCGTTGTCAAATGGATGCAAAGCTTCTTTGCTGTTGATGAGCTGACGGATGTTCTGCCGGAGTTTGAAGGAAATCTGCCAAAGGATTATCCCGAAAATGATGTTTGCGTTAAGCTTGGGTTGTGGAATACTCTGTGTGAACGAAAAGAGTTTACGCTTGTGGCTCAGAATGCTTCCGATCCGTATGGTATTTTATCCGCTCAAGATAACGTTGCGGCTTATCAAGCTTTATTGGAGCTTAATTTTGATAAGTATGCACCTCTTGTGTTCGGTAAAGGCTATTACGGCGCTTTTCTGCTGTCGGAAAAAGGATGGAAATATCTGGTTGATCATGGTGCCGTGAATTGGTTGATGAAATTTCTGACACTCGGCGGCTTGGAACCTGTTACGGATATAATCAAGTATTGCGTGGATAAGGGCTTCATCGAAGAAGTATTCAAAAGCGGATACAAAGATGAGCTGCTGAAACTTGGAGCTTTTGACGTGTTCAAGGAACATCACAGTTTTTATCCGGCATTTTTGGAAAATTATCCGCAGGAAGTCAACTGGGAAGATTTGTGGAAGCAAAGCAGAAGCAAGTCGACCAAGAAGTATCTCAAAGAAAAAGCTTATGCTCATCTTGAGGTTCGTGAGTGTTCCGAATTTTTGTGGAACCATTCTAATTGGTTAGTGCGTTTCTGGTTGTTGTCCAATCCGAAATGTGTTCAATAATCCGAAAGACTATTGTCTGTAAAGACCGCCCTTATAAAAGGGCGGTCTTTGCTTTTATGCGCTTATTATTCCAAAGTTGTATTGTTAATCATGTTTCGATTGATTATGTCAATCGGTGATAACCAATAACAGTGAGGAAAAAATGCAACAATCGGCTTTTGTATCGGTAACGGCTTTTACGGCAATGATTTGTTTTTGCATTTATCAGGTTGCGGTTGCCGATGCTTCCAATGCCGAGGCTTTGCAAAGTAATCAATTAACAGAGGGAGAGGAAAATATGTCTGACGAAAATATGCAAAATACGGATGATGTACAAGAAGTTCCCGTTTCATCCGTGAAATCCGGTAAAGAGACATCCGCTCATATATGGAATAAGACTAAAAATATGAGTGAAGATGTGTGGACGGCGACCAAAGACGGAACGGCTAAGGCTTGGGATAAAACCAAAGAATTCGGCAGTGAGGCATGGACGGTAACAAAAGAGGGTTCGGCCAAAGTATGGCATACCACCAAAGAAATGGGCGCCGATGCTTGGACAATCACTAAAGAAGCGGCCGAGGATGTGCACGATGCATTGTTTGAAAGCGATGATTGCTGCTGTAACGGGTGCCGCAAGCATCATACCGAAAAAGACGGTCATTCACATTCGACAACAGTTCATTAATTGATATATAAGGAGAAAAAATATGGGCGAAATGGCAAAAAAAATTGTGAAAATCGATTTGGAAAGTTTAATCAATACCTTAAATGAAGCGTATGCTGAGGAATGGTTGGCTTTTTATCAATATTGGCTCGGTTCAAAAGTTGCCATCGGGTTGCAGCGTTCGGATTTGGTTGGCGAATTTATTGAGCATGCCAATGAAGAATTAAAACATGCCGGTTGGTTGGCAGATCGTATTATTCAGCTCGGCGGTACACCGCTCATTCGACCGTCGGAATGGGAGGCTAAGGCACACTGCAAGTATCTGGCGCCGGATAATTTTGACGTGGCGTCTTTGTTGCATGATAATTTAGATTCCGAGCGATGTGCCATCGGTCGTTATGAAGGATTGTGCATCGAAACCGACGGACACGATTATGAAACTTTCCGTATTGCCGAAAAAATCTTAAAAGAAGAACTCGAGCACGAACAGGAACTGGAAGATTTTGTCGCCGATTTGGAAATGGCAAAAAGATTTATAAAAGAATAAGTAAGAAAAATTACAGACGTTTTTGTCGGTCAAAAATGATGAAATGAAATCATTTTTGACCGAACTGCTTTTATATACCGAATAGCGCAATTCCCAGCACAATTAAAAACGGCAATAACTGTATTAGTATAGCATTAATATTAATGTGTTTGGTAAAAAAATAACTCCATATAAGCGGAAAACAGAAAAACAAGCCATAACACAAATGCTCAAATATATTTTTCTGAAATGTTTTTTGAGCAACTATAATCGTTTTTATTTCATAATATGTTTTAGGATCATTAGTTCCTCCATCATAGGTAAATAAAGAATATATGGCCGCAAGCACATTCAAAATGTTAAAACAAAGCACACTCCAAAAACAACATAAGATAATAATCTTTTCACGCTTCATCCAAATTTTAACAGGTAAATTTTTTATAAACATCAGTTCCTCTTTAATTTGATAATACATACAGTGGTGTCAAGACCATTACGCCTAACCCTAAAAATATAGGAGCCAATAGAATCACATAAAAATAACGGCTCTTTCTGTATAACGCATATAACGATGTTAGGATAATGATGGAAAAAAGTGGTATGGTAAATATATCTATAAGGATGAAAGAGTTATCAAACAGCCATTGCTTTTTATTAAGTAAATAGCTGTAATAATCGTTGTTAATTTGTGTATTGATATCTTTGCAAGATAAATAAATAATGCGTATATACAATACATAAATATACAAAGAAACAGTCTGTGTGAATACATGTTTTTTGTTTTTTCTTATCAATTCTAAAATATTTTGCATCATAGTATTAACTAATTACAGGTTGTATTTAATTAATAATACATTAAGGTTTTAAAAAGAGCAAGAGTTTTTTTACATTCCCTTGCTCTTTTTATCTGATTACCAGTCTTTTGGATATTTAACTTCTAATGACAAATCTCCATTGTAATTTTGCCAATCATATTCGAAGATTAGGCGCATAATACCTTACACCGGATAATCTTCGAACTAATTTTATCAAGAAGCTAACACAATCAACAAGTTAAGTTCGAATAGCATCCAGTTTTCTTTGTTACTTTTGTTAAAATAAATTTGTATTGCAATAAAAAGGTAAAAATATTATACTCTATTAAAATTGCGAACATGCTGTTTTTGTTCAGACATTGGAGATGCCAAATGAAAAAAATAATATTTGCTTTTACTTGTTTACTTAGTGGATGCTGTTATAATGGAACGGAAATACTACTTGCCGAACCTGATTTTAAGCCTGAAAATAAAATTTTGATTTTTGAAGATAATTCGCTAAATAATAGTAAGTTGCGTGCTGCATTACATAAACACGGCATTAAAGTTCTTAAATATGCAGAAACAGAAACCATAGAAAAAAAAGAGACAATAGATAAAAATACTATACATTCTAAAAAACAATTTTATAACGAGGTTGATGGACGTTATTATCTTAGTACCAATTATGAATATCAGAGGGATTATTCATGTCCGACAAATATAGGTACTAAATATTATGAAGTGTTTGTGGAAATAACAGATTTAAACACTAAGGAAGTCGTTTTCAGTGGCGTATCTAGAGGAGGAACAAAGCCGTGTGCATATTGTCCGGGAGATATATACAACCGTACTGCTGAAATGATTGCAGATTTTTGGTTGGCAAAATAGAAATAAATTATTATTTCATAATTTATATTTAATGCCGAAGTTAAAGCAACAATGAAGAAATTCATTATAGATACTGTCAATGTATCCAGTTAAAATAAATATATGATATTATTTATTAAATGTAAGTATTTGTTTGCATATATATCAACCTCTGGTTCTTGATACCAAGAAGTTAAAAATAAGCAAATTTGGTATTGCTGGATATTTCACATTCGTTTAGGATGATAATTGCGAAAGATTTTCAAAAAAATTATTCAATACAGTCTTTTTATCAAAAATAGGCGGCTTGATGCAAAAAAATGCTTGAAAAATAATATTTTTCGGTTATAACGAATGCAGTTGCTTAAAGGGTGCGCTTTTTGCAGCTGTTTTTTGTAACCTCGCACAAGTCCGCCCAATCTATCGGGTTGGCATTTTTTGAAAATTAAATTTATATGTCTAATACAGAATTTACAATGCCGGAAATGACAGAAAACTTTGCTGATTTGTTAAATGAACAATTCGGTGATAAAGGTATTCTCGGCAGTGTCGTTAAAGGTACTATCGTTAAAGTTACACCGGATTTCGTTACCGTTGATGTCGGTTTGAAATCCGAAGGCAATATTCCGGTTCGCGAATTCGGCACCAATGCTGAATTGAAAGTCGGTGATGTTGTTGAAGTTTTGGTTGATCGCTATGAAGACAAAGACGGTAATATCGTATTGTCTCGCGAAAAAGCCCGCCGTGAAGAAGTTTGGGCCGACTTAGAGAAATCTATGAATGCCGGCGAACGTGTTAACGGTGTTATTTTCGGTCGCGTTAAGGGCGGCTTCACCGTTGATTTGAACGGTGCCATCGCTTTCTTACCGGGGTCTCAAATCGATATTCGTCCGATCAGAGATATTTCTCCGTTGATGGGTATTTCTCAACCGTTCCAAATTTTGAAAATGGATAAAGTAAGAGGCAACATCGTTGTTTCTCGCCGTATCGTTTTGGAAGAAACCAGAGCCGAAGCTCGTGCCGAATTAATCGACGGCATTAAAGAAGGTGCTATTCTGGACGGTGTTGTTAAAAACATCACAGATTACGGCGCATTCGTTGATTTGGGTGGTGTTGACGGTTTGTTACACGTTACCGATATTTCTTGGAAACGTATTAACCATCCGGCCGAAGTTTTGACAGTAGGTCAAACAATCAAAGTTCAAGTCATTCGCTTTAATGAAGATACACAACGTATCAGCTTGGGTATGAAACAACTTGAAAACGATCCGTGGCAAGCTGTTGCCGATAAATATAAAGTCGGTGAAGTTTACAAAGGTAAAGTTACCAACATTACCGATTACGGTGCGTTTGTTGAATTGGAAGACGGTATCGAAGGTTTGGTACACGTTTCCGAAATGAGCTGGACTCGTAAAAATGTTCATCCGGGTAAGATCGTTTCTACTTCTGAAGAAGTTACCGTTCGCGTTCTCGAAGTAGACGGTGATAAGAGACGTATCAGCCTCGGTATTAAGCAATGTATGCCTAACCCATGGGCCGCTTACATCGAAGAACATCCGGTCGGATCCGTTATTACCGGTAAAATTAAAAACATTACCGAATTCGGTTTGTTTATCGGTTTGACAGATGAAATCGACGGTATGATTCACTTGTCTGATATTTCTTGGGAAAAATCCGGCGAAGAAGCTGTTAAAGATTATTCTAAAGGCCAAGAAATCGAAGCTAAAATCATCGATGTTGATGTTGAAAAAGAACGTATCAGCTTGGGCATCAAACAATTGTCCGAAGACAATGTTTCTCAAGCTTTGGCTAACTTGAAAAAAGGCGAAGTTGTTAAAGCTATCGTTAAATCTACCGACGACAAAGGTGTTACCGTTGATGTTGAAGGTTTAACCGCCGTTATCAAGAAAGCTGATCTTTCTAAAGATAAAGCTTCTCAAAATCCGGAAAACTTCAAAGAAGGTGATGTTGTTGAAGCTAAAATCACTTCCGTAGATAAAAAGAATGTTAAAATCGGTTTATCTATTAAAGCTCTTGAATTAGATGAAGAAAAGAAAGTTTTGGAAGAATATTCCAACACCGCTTCTGGTTCTTCTCTCGGAGAGGCTTTGGGTGAAGCTTTGAAAAAAGCCAACTAATTAATAAACCGCTTATAACGGTCTACTAATCAAAGGTTTTTTCCCTTATGTACTGCTTTGTACACCACGGGAAAAAACCTTTTTCTATTAGACGCATTCTAAGCGGTTTACGAGGATTAATCTGTACACCGCGCAAAAGGACTTTCTGCGTATTAACCGCATTATTCGAGCTTTCCTCGTACGCTGTGCCTGTTGTTTTTTACTGTTTTGTACACCGCGGGAAAAAACCTTTTTCTATTAGACGCATTCTAAGCAGTTTACGAGGATTAATCTGTACACCGCGCAAAAGGACGAACTATCGTATTAAACGCATTATCCGAGCTTTCCTCGTACGCTGTGCGATTACACTAAAATATTGACATTTAGGACCATATTTGATACAATCCCTCTAAATTAAAATCATTTAAATATTTATTGTAGAATTTAATCATTATTGACTATGGCTAAGAAAAAAATTTATGCCGTTTTAAAAGGTATCGCCGTGCGTGTTGCATCCAATGCCAGAGATGATTATTTCATCCATGTTGATGTGACTTCGTTTACGGTTAACAGGCCCAAAAAAATTACTTATACATATCCCGAAGAACAACGTCTGGTCTTCAGGATGTGTATTCCGCATTCTTCCAAAAATGCCAAATGGCTTCGAGCCGTGACAACCGGAGCGAATTTGACGCTTTATGTGGAACGCTGCGGGGATGCGTGTGTTGTGACATCTATGGATTGTGCGCTTCCGACGACCAAGAAGTTAGAAAGCGTATTGTATAAGTTGGATGTTGCTTAGCAGATTTTAAGTAGAATTGAAGAAAGTGTCCGCGATTACCATGTAATCAGCGGACATTTTTTTGAACGGAAAATTTGGTGCAAAAAAATACCCGCAAATTTGCGAGTATTTTTCAGAAATAAACAGAAATTATTTCTTATATGTTATTATTTCTTGCTTTTGCTGGATGTGCTTGAAGAGCTAGAACTAGAAGAAGATTTTTTGCTTGAGCAAGAAGAACTTGATTTAGTTGAGCAAGAACTTGACTTTGTTGAGCAAGATTTCGAAGAAGAACTCTTGGAGCAACCGCAAGAAGAATTAGAACCATAAAGTTGGCAAATTGCTTGATTCCAGAAGTATTCATCTTGTCCGGAAGGACAACCTGCATTTTGCCAGTTGTAGTAAGCAGCTTCACGAATGTAGTTTTCGTTATAATTTTTAGTCATTTTAAATTTCTCCAATAATTTAGTTTAACAACATTACAAAGTATAATCTTTTTTTTTATATCGTCAATACCAAAATTTGAGAAAGTTGTATTTTATTGCAAAAAAATATAAAAGATTTTTGGTATGCTATTTAAAAAATCAATCTGCTAAAAAAAACTTCGGAAGAATTTATTTTACTTGCTTTTTTAAAGATTAATTTATATAGATATAAGTGTAAGTTTTAAATCAGCAAACAGATATTATTTTTTTATGTACACAGGAGTTTATTATGGATAATATGTTATCAAAAGAAGAAATCGATGCAATCGTAAACGGGGATCACGGCAATGTTTTTGCTGTGTTGGGAATCCATCGGGATAAAGGCTCTAAAAAGATTTTTATCCGTACATTTCAACCGTTTGCTTCTTCCATTGAAGTCATTGATATCGACGGAAATTCCCTTGGGAAAATGGTTAAGGTTGATGACAGAGGTTTCTTCCAATTTAACAGTAATGAAACTTCGGAATTTAATTACAAATTCAGAATCGTCAATGATCAGGGACATACATATGAGGCTGAAGATGTATATCGTTTTCCGGCAACCATCGGCGATATAGATGAGTATTTGTTTGCTCAGGGAAATCACTACGAAATTTATAAAAAACTCGGCGCACATGTTATGCAAATGGACGGCGTCAAAGGTGTGGCCTTTGCCGTATGGGCACCGAATGCCAAACGCGTATCCGTCGTCGGCAGTTTTAATAATTGGGACGGTCGTGTTAATGTTATGCGCAAACATATCAGCTGCGGTATTTGGGATATTTTTATTCCGGGGTTGGTTGAAGGCGAGTACTATAAATTTGAAATTAAAACACAAGAAAATTACATTTTGCAAAAAGCCGATCCGATGGCAACATATTCCGAGGTTCGTCCGCATAACGCTTCGGTCGTTTTCAATATCGATAATTACCAGTGGAACGATGCCGATTGGATGGTGTATCGCCAAAATACCAATACCTATGATAAACCGATGTCAATTTATGAAGTCCATTTAGGTTCATGGCGTCGTAAAGGTGATAACGGCTGTGAGTTTTTAACGTATCGTGAAATTGCCGACAGATTGGTTCCGTATGTGTGCAATATGGGCTTTACGCATGTCGAATTTATGCCTTTGTGTGAACACCCGCTAGATGCTTCTTGGGGCTACCAGATTACCGGTTTGTTTGCACCGACATCGCGTTTCGGGAATCCGGATGATTTTCGTTATATGATTGATAAATTTCATCAGGCCGGTATCAGTGTTATTATGGATTGGGTTCCGGCGCACTTCCCGAAGGACGGACACGGTTTGTGCGAATTTGACGGAACATGCTTGTATGAACATGCCGATCCGCGTAAAGGCGAACAAAAAGATTGGGGTACCAAAATTTATAATTTCGGACGCACCGAAGTTTGCAATTTCTTATGCGTCAGTGCTTTGTATTGGTTAAAAGAATTTCATATCGATGGTTTGCGTGTTGATGCCGTTGCCTCGATGTTGTATCTGGATTATTCGCGTAAAGCCGGTGAGTGGATCCCGAATGTCTACGGCGGTAACGAAAATCTGGAAGCAATTGCCTTTATTCGCAAAATGAATGAACTTATTTATACGCAATCTCGCGGCGGATACACCTGTGCCGAAGAATCTACGGCATGGCCGATGGTTTCGCGTCCGGTGTCGGCCGGTGGTTTAGGCTTCGGCTATAAATGGAATATGGGATGGATGAATGATACGCTTCGCTATATCAGTCATGAACCGATACACCGTAAGTACCATCACGGACTTTTGACTTTCGGACTATTATATGCGTTTAATGAAAACTTTATCTTGCCGATTTCGCATGATGAAGTGGTTCACGGTAAAGGTTCAATGCTCTCTAAAATGCCGGGTGATGAATGGCAAAAGTTTGCCAACTTGCGTGCTTATTACGGATTTATGTGGACACATCCGGGTAAGAAACTCTTGTTTATGGGATGCGAATTCGGACAGGATTGGGAATGGAACTGTGCTGAAAGTTTGCGTTGGCATTTATTGGAATATCCGATGTACAAAGGTATGCAAAATTGCGTACGCGATTTGAACCTGATGTATAAAGGTAATGCGCCGCTGTTTGAAGAAGATTTTGACTCACGCGGTTTTGAATGGATTGATTATGCCGATTGCGATGACAGTGTTATTTCGTATATTCGTCGCGGTCATAATCCGGATGACTATTTACTGGTTATAAGTAATTTCACACCGGTTGTCCGTCACGGTTATCGCTTAGGTGTTTATGAGGCTTGTGCATATCAGGAAATCTTTAACAGTGATGATAAAAATTACTGGGGCAGCGGTATCCGTAATGAAGGACCGCAACAAGCTCAAAATTACGGGGTAAACGGCAAACCGTATTCTATTGAAATTGTTTTGCCGCCGTTATCAACCATCGTTCTTAAACCGATCAGATAATAGGGTTTAAGAGAATGAGCGAATTTAAGGCTACATTCGGCAGATATTTCCCGTTAGGTTCAACCTTTGACGGTAACGGCGTTAATTTTGCCTTATTTTCGGCGCATGCCGAAAAGGTGGAATTGTGTCTGTTTAATGAAGACGGTACCAAAGAAACCGGTCGCTATACCATTGATATCAATGATAACAATATTTGGCATATATATTTAGAGGGCGTTAAACCGGGACAGGTTTACGGATATCGTGTTTACGGACCTTATAAACCGGAAGAGGGCAAAAGATTTAATCCCAATAAATTGCTGTTGGATCCGTATGCCAAAAAGATTATCGGTCAGCTGATTTGGCATAAGGCTTTGTTTGGGTATGATATCAGCAGTGAAGATAAAGATTTATCTTTCAGTACGCTTGACAGTGCACCGTATGTTCCAAAATCGGTTGTGGTTGAAGATACTTTCGATTGGGGTGATGAAAAACGCCCGAATACGCGCTTTGAAGATACGATAATCTATGAAACTCACGTTCGCGGGTATACAATGCTGCATCCGAAAGTTGAAACATGTCAACGCGGAAAATTTGCCGGTTTGGCATCACCGAGTGTCATAAACTACTTAAATTGGCTCGGGGTTACGGCCATCGAATTGCTGCCGGTTTTTTCGTTTTTCGGCGAAAAGCACGGCATGTATATTGATAACTATTGGGGCTATGAAACTCTGTCATATTTTGTACCGGAATCCAAATATTTGGTCGGTAATGATATTGATGAGTTTAAGCAGATGGTGAAAACTCTGCATGCCAACAATAAAGAAGTTATTTTGGACGTTGTGTATAATCATACCATTGAGGGAAATCAGCTCGGTCCGACTTTATGCTACCGCGGTATCGATAACGAGAGCTATTATACATTGCAAGAAAATAAGCGCTTTTATTATGACAGCACCGGTTGCGGGGCATCGTTTAATTTGCAAAATCCGTATGTGCTGACACTGGTTTTGGATTCAATGCGCTATTGGGTTAATACTATGCACGTTGACGGGTTCCGTTTGGATTTGGCGACGAGTTTGAGCCGAGTTCGCGGTAAATTTACGCAAGACAGCGGTTTTTTACTTGCCGCCCGACAAGATGAAACTTTGCGTCAGGTTAAAATGATTGCCGAACCTTGGGATGCGACAATGGACGGATATCGTATCGGAGCTTATCCGCCGGGATGGGCTGAGTGGAATGACAGATACCGTGATGTTGTTCGTCGTTTTTGGCGCGGAGATCCTAAACAGGTCGGTGAATTTGCCAGCCGTATTACCGGTTCGAGTGATATCTTCGGGTACAGTAATCGCGATATCTGGAGCAGTATCAATTTTTTGACCTCGCACGACGGTTTGAATTTGCGTGATGCCGTCAGTTACAACAATAAACATAATATGGTTAACGGTGAAAATAACCGTGACGGTAATGATGCCAACTGGACATGGAATTCCGGTGATGAAGGTTTTACCGATAATCAGGATGTTAAAGATAACCGATTATTGAGATTAAGAGCGATGCTGGCTTCGTTATTCTTTTCCTTCGGAACACCGATGTTGGTTGCCGGCGATGAATTCGGCAATACGCAGTTCGGCAATAACAATCCGTATTGTCAGGATAATGTGATTACATGGATCGTCTGGGAAGCAATTAATAAAACCGATCGCAATTTGGTACGCTATATCAAAAAGCTGATTGCTTTGCGCAAGAAAATGAAAATTTTTGAACGCACGAAATTTTTTACCGGAGAAATTATGCATTACGGTAATTATAAGGTAAAAGATTTGGTTTGGCTGACACAGGACGGTGTCGAATTTACAGGTCAGGATTGGCTGACTGAAAATCGTAAGTGCTTGGCCGCTTTAGCTTTTAATGAAGAATGTTCGTATCAGATTATTTTTAACGGCGAGGCGCAAAGTATCAAATGGAAATTATCGCCGTCACTGAAAAAACTTAAAGTGGAACTTTTATTGGATAGCAGTGAAACACTGGATTATGATATGAAAATCGATGCCGCTCAGCCTTTTGAGGTGCCGGCATGGAGTGTTGTATTATTAAAAATAAGTCAACCGGAGAAATAAAATGGATAACAGTTGGGATTTATTATTAAAAAAACTCGGCATTGCTAAAACTTTCAGCGACGCGGCTCAAAATCAGAAACAATATGCGGTCGATGACGAAGTATTGCGCAAAATGGTCAATTATTTAGGGTATCCGCTGCACAATATATCAGATAGCGCAAAACTTTTGGAAAAAATCGAAAACAAGCGGTGGCAATATGCTTTGGAAGCCGTGTATGTCGTACGTCAAAATAATAAATCGTTTGATGTTGTCTTAAAAGCCGATGAGGCAAATGATTTTGAACTGTATGTTACGGATGTTGCCGGTAAAGATGTTCCGGTTGAATATACGACAACCGAGCTTGAGCGTAAAGAAAAATCTTCGGTTAATTATAAGCGCTTACAAATAACGATTACAACCGATATGGCTCCGCAATATTATAATTTGGAAATTAAAAGCGGTAAAAAGCAAAGCCGCGGTATTTTAGCGGTCACGCCGGATAAGTGTTATGTACCGGAAGTTTTAAACCAAAGAAAAATTTGGGGATTTGCCGTTCAGGTTTATTCGCTGAAGAGCCATCGTAACTGGGGCGTCGGTGACTTTACCGATTTAATCAATTTTGTGCGTTTGTGCAAAAATCAGGGTGCCGATGTAATAGGGGTTAATCCGTTGAACGTTTTAATCCATGACTATCCGGAAAATGCCAGCCCATACGCCTCGATCAGTCGCTTATACTTAAATCCGATTTATATTGATGTTGAAAAAGTTGCCGGATTTAATGCTGATGATATCAAAGATAAAAAAGCCGAAATCGAGCGTTTGCGGGCAACGGTCGATATTGATTATGTCGGTGTTTACAATCTGAAAACGGAAATATTGCAAAAATTGTATATCAGATTTATTGAAAATACAAAATCGGCAGCTTATAAAAAGTTTACGGATTATTGTAAGAAACAAGGTGCCGAATTGGAAAATCTTGCCACTTATCAGGCTTTGCATTCGGTATATTGTCATCAATACAGTTTCGGTTTGAGCACATGGCCGGCCGAGTTGCAGAATCCGGAATCCAAGACGGTTGCGGAATTTAAGCAAACACATCAAAAAGAAATCGGCTATTTCAAGTTTTTGCAATTTGTTGCTTCCGAGCAATTGCAGAAAATTTATGATGAAGTTACAAACTGCGGTTTAAGTATCGGTTTGTATCGTGACTTACCGGTCGGTTTATGTAAAGACAGTGCCGAGTTATGGAGCGGCCATGATTTGTTTATTAAAGATTGCGGTGCCGGTGCGCCGCCGGATGTCTTTTTCCCTAAAGGACAAAAATGGTGTTTGGGTGCCTTTAATCCGTTTACCTTAAAGGCCAATGCCTATCGGCCGTTTATCAAGGTATTGCGGGCGGCTATGGAAGGTGCCGGTGCTTTGCGTATTGACCATGTTATGAGCTTAATGCGCTTATATATCATACCGGATAAAGAAGATGACGGTACTTACATTTATTACAATTTTGATGATATGCTCGGCATTGTTGCGTTGGAGAGTTATCTGAATAAGTGTATGATTGTCGGGGAAAGTATCGGTAATGTACCGGACGGCTTTATTGATAAGATTCATGAACGCGGTATCTATTCGTTGAGCGTATTATGGGCAGAACGCTGGAACGGCTTCGGTGATTTTAAAATGCCGTGGGATTTTGAAGCCAAAACTTTCAGCTCGGTCGGTACGCATGATATGGCACCACTTAAAATGCGTTGGTTCGGCTATGATATCGAAACGATGTATAAGTTGGGGATGCTTGACGAAGCAGAACGCCATGAACAATACAAGGGGCGCGAAGATGAACGCCGTCGTTTGCTCAACGCTTTGGATGCTGCCGGCGTTTGGCCGACAGATAAACCGCGTCAGGGCGATTGTCTTTATGGTGAAGGTTATCCGAACGGGATTACGGAAGCGGTTGAAAAGTTTGTTTCATCCAGTGCCAGTGAAGTTTATTTGGCACAAATCGAAGATATTTTCGGCGTAGAAGTTTTACAAAATCTGCCGGGAACGGATATCGATAAACATCCGAACTGGCGTCGTAAACTTCCGGTTTGTTTGGAAGATATCGAAGGCAGTGCCGAATTTGTCAATGCGCGTAAAGCAATTTGTCGCTAGGTTATTTTTGATATTGCAGCGCATCCAAAGCTCCTTGCAGAATGTAAGCGGCAGCGGATGCGTCCAGTATTTTTTTGCGTTTTTGACGTGACATGTCAACTTCGTCGATTAAAAATCTTTCAACGGCGGAAGACGATAATCTTTCATCCCAAAAAGCGTAAGGTAAGGGAATTTCGGCAGACAGTTTTTCGGCAAATGATTTAACCTCACGGGCAATATCACCTTCTTCGCCGTTCATTTGCAGCGGTAAACCGTAAACAATGCCGCCGATTTCTTTTTCTGCTATAATTTTTTTGAGCTCGGCCACATCGTTTTGCCATGAGCTGCGATACAAAATTTTGTAAGAGGTGGCAATACTGCGCAATAAATCAGATACGGCCAGTCCCATACGTTTTGAGCCGTAATCAATTCCTAAAACGGCTCGGTATGGCTTTAATTGTGCGTTAAAATCAGATAAATTCATTTGTCCTCTCTTTAAATTCAGAGTTAAACGATTTAAGTTAAAAGTCAACGAAATTATATGTTGACTATAAACTTTTTTTTACTTTACTATTCGGCTAATCAATAGTAATGTGAATCAATTCTTAAATTTATTTGAGGTGTTGTACAATGAAAATCAAATGCTTACTGACTGCAATTATGATGCTGTTGGCTTCGCCGGCGTATGCCGAATTGGAAATCGATGTCAACGGTGCATCGCGTAATCCGATGCCGATAGCCGTTCCGGAAATGATCGGATCGAGTGCTAATTTATTTACAAAATTGGTCGGCAGAGATTACGCCAGTAAAATTCATGAAGTTATTACCGCGGATTTGGATAGAAGCGGTTTGTTTAAAATTATTCCGCAAAACAGCTATATCGAAAAGCTGACTTCGATTGATCAACAGCCGCAGTTTGTGGACTGGCAGGCTATTAAGGCTCAGGCGTTGGTTCAGAGCCAAATTACCGAACTACCGGGTGAAAAGCTCAAGGTTGATTTCAGATTATGGAATGTTCCGGCTTCGCAACAGATGATCGGTAAATCATTTACGTCAACCAAAGACAACTGGCGTCGAATCGCGCATGTTGTCGCCGATGCAATTTACGAAAGATTAACCGGCGATAAAGGTTATTTCAATACGCGTGTCGTTTATGTTTCCGAAAGCGGTCCGGCGACGCGTAAAGTTAAACGTTTGGCGATGATGGATCAGGATGGCGAAAATCATAAGTTTTTAACCGATGGTCGTAATTTGGTGTTAACGCCGCGTTTTTCACCGAATATGCAAAAAATTACCTATTTGGAATATGTCGGTCATAATCCGCGTGTTTATTTAATGGATTTAACCAATAACAGTCGTCAGGTTTTGGGTAATTTCCCGGGAATGACGTTTGCACCGGTATTCTCACCGGACAGCTCTAAAGTTTTGATGAGTTATGCAAACAAAGGTGCAACCCATATTTATGAAATGAATTTGCGTACCAAGAGTATTAAACAAATTACTTACGGTAATGCGATTGATACTTCGGCAAGTTATTCGCCGGACGGTTCAAAAATCGTGTTTAATTCAGATAGGGGCGGTAATCAGCAACTTTATGTTATGGATGCCGATGGCAGCAATGTTGAACGTATCAGTTTCGGCAAAGGTCGTTATGCAACGCCGGTATGGTCACCGCGCGGCGATTATATCGCCTTTACTAAAATGGCTAACGGTGCTTTCTATATAGGTGTTATGGCACCGGACGGCAGCGGTGAGCGTTTGTTGGCTGACGGCTTTTTGGTTGAAGGTCCGACATGGTCGCCGAACGGGCGCGTCTTGATGTTTTTCAGACAAGATCGCGGCAGTCCTGTCAGATTGTATACGATTGATTTGACCGGTTATAATGAGCGCAGGATCATTACGCCGTCGGAAGCTTCCGATCCGGCTTGGTCGCCGTTGTTACCGTTATAAATCGGTTTCTGATTTAACAAACATACCGCT
>CAMVHF010000007.1 GCA_947167235.1 uncultured Alphaproteobacteria bacterium | reverse complement strand
AAGAAGAACCGCCGGCTAAGCCGGCGGGTTCCTTTTTTGCTGTTGACAGAGAACAACGTAAATGATACATTACAAGCAGATTTACTATAATTATAAACCATTTAAAAATGTAGCGATTATGGAAATGGATTCTGGAGGCTGTTATTATCAGGCCATTGTGATGGGAGAACCCGCACGCCAAACAGACGGAAAAATTGCGGCAAACGTACGTTTTCGTAAGAAAAAAAGAGTTTTTGAAGCCACTTTCGGTTCAAATTTTGATGAAGCTCTGACGTTGCGACGCGGTGATGAAGTATGGGTTTGTCCGTGGGAGCATGATGCTCTGGACCAAATTGAACGCCACTGTGCCCTTGTACGTTGGTACATGCGCTTATTTGGCTGATTGTGTGATTTTACAAAAATAACCCCTGATACTTGTGTGGTATCCGGGGTTGTTTTTTGTATTTAAGCGAAAACATTTGTACTGTAAATAGTACTTGCAAACCGTAAGATAATTGTCTATAACAAAACCGACTTTATAATAATTAGCGGAGTTTTGATATGGGATTTAACTGTGGAATCGTCGGGTTGCCGAATGTCGGCAAATCGACTTTGTTTAACGCTTTAACACAAACAATTGCGGCACAGGCTGCCAATTTTCCGTTTTGCACGATTGAGCCGAACACCGGCCGTGTTGCCGTGCCGGATAAGCGTCTGGATAAGTTGGTTGAAATGGTTAATCCTAAAAGTATTGTTCCGACACAGCTCGAATTTGTGGATATTGCCGGTTTGGTGAAAGGTGCCTCTAAAGGCGAAGGTTTAGGCAACCAATTTTTGGCCAACATTCGTGAAACAGATGCCGTTATCCATGTTTTACGTTGCTTTGAAGATGATAATATTACCCACGTTGAGGGCAGTGTTGATCCGGTGCGCGATGCCGATATCGTTAAAACCGAGTTGATGATCGCTGATTTGGAATCGTTGCAAAAACGTATCGATCAATTGCAGAAAAAAGCCCGTGCCGGTGATAAAGATGCCGCAGTCAGCGTTCGCGTAATTGAGCCGATTATCGCGGCCTTAAATCAAGGAAGACCGGCAATTACCGCCGCACCGGATAAAGCCGATAAAGAAGCATATAAGTGCTACAAAATGTTGCAACTCTTGACGTCTAAACCGGTTTTGTATGTTTGCAATGTTGACGAAGATTCGGCAGCAACCGGTAATAAATATTCTGAGGCGGTGGCCGAAATGGCTAAGGCGGAAGGAGCTGAAAGTGTTATTATTTCCGCGGAAATCGAATCAGAAGTGGCGCAATTGGAATCAGCCGAAGAAAAGAAAGATTTTTTGGATGCCTTAGGTTTGGAAGAAACCGGACTGGCAAAAATTATTCATGCCGGTTATAATTTGCTCGGCTTGCAAACTTATTTTACCGCCGGTCCGAAAGAGGTCCGTGCTTGGACTTTTGTGAAGGGAATGAAAGCCCCGCAGTGTGCCGGTATTATTCACTCGGATTTTGAACGCGGTTTCATCCGAGCCGAGACAATTTCATATGATGACTATGTTAAATTTGGCGGCGAACAGGGATGCCGAGATGCCGGAAAAATTCGCTCCGAAGGAAAAGACTATTTGGTTCAGGACGGTGATTTGATGAACTTCTTGTTTAATGTCTGAATCAGAATTTCAGAAAAAAAGAGAGGCGGGTTTTATCCCGCCTCTTTTCTTACATAGAACGACTTTGCAACTGTTGTATAAATGCAAAATTCTGTACACTATCCTTAGTAGATTCCAAAGCTTGTTGTGTTTGAGCCGTCATATTTTCAACCTGTTGCGTCATACCCGTCACTTGCTGTATACCGTTTTGCGCAATTTCACCGAGGACGGCATAGGCCTTATCCGTATCAATTTTCATTTGTTGTTTGACCTCACCGTTGTCTGAAACGCTGTGAGCAACACCGGCTTCCGGTAAACCGTTGATACTGGCATGCGCCTTATTTTCAACAATATGACCGTCATTTTGCTTTTTAGCTTCAGCCGTAAAGCCCTTTTTATCACCGGCGACGACTAAATCGGTTGTATTGGTTACAATAGCCTGTCCCTCGGTATCGGTCCGGTTATTCGCTGTGTGATATTGTGCATCGAGTTTGCCGTCAGCCATAGCAAAGCCGGCATTTAAATTGCGCTTTTCCGTGCCGTTTTCATCAATACGGTTATTGCTGTATGATAGCGATGCGTTATGCGGTCCGGCATGCAAATTAGCCGTAGTTTGGTTTTGAGCAATAACCTGCCCGTCATTGTCGGTGAAACGTGATTGGTTATTAAACGCCATATCGGCATGACCGGCATCAACATGAGCTTCGGCATTGAAAGATTTTTCTTTAGTACCTTCTTCGGTAATGTGTTTACTTAATAAATTAACCGATGCATCGGCGTGGCGCTGAGCCATATCAAAGTCGGCATGCATTTGGGTGCGAATTTCTTTATTATCATCTCTATAAGAGTTTTCAAAATCAGCGCCGACAACACCGGCTCCGATACGTGCACCGGCGGTAAAGTGTGATTCGTGTTCGGCATCTTTGTGGTCAATATCGACTTTTGCTCCGTTCACCCGACCGGCCGACAAAGCTAAATCATGGCTATGCTCTTCGGTTACGGTTCCGTCAGCGGCAATTTCTTGTTTGGAATGGCCGGCATTTCCGGTAACGGTTGTGCCGTCAAATGAAACGCCGAGCGAATTTGTGTGAGCGGTTTGTGTGCCGTCGTCGTTAACGGTAGTGCGCGTTGTTTGATATTGTTCATTCAGGCCGTGTTCATCAACGGTAATGTAATTATCCGTTACTCTGGTTTTAACAACATTACCGTCTTCATCAACTGTTTTGCGTTCGGCATGCGTTGTGCTGGCATAACCGTTGTTTTCTCCGACAGCAACATTAGTTTGTGTATTTTTTGTTTTTACAACATTACCGTCATCGTCGTATTTAGTGGTGTTGGTTGTACGCTCGGTCGTAAATTGATTTGTGCTGCCAAGTTGCAAAGTTGTTTGCGTGGTTTTAGTTTTTGTAACATTACCGTTGGCATCATATTCTGTTCGATTTGTATTTCCGGTAGCGGTTAATTCGGTGCGTTCACCGACGTCGACGGTACGTTGTGATTGTTTATCTTTAATGGCTAAACTTCCGTCTTCCTCGCCTTTCACGGTGTGCGTAGTTTTGGCTTTTGAAGAATGGTGGGACGGATTCTCTAAGTCGATTGTAGTTTGGGCTTCGCTTTGCGATGACGTCTCTTTTACTTTAAAAGAGTTATCGTCACTGGCTTTAATGGTAGACTTAGACTTTGTTTTAGTACCGTCTTGATCGACACGTACTTCTTCTTTAGTAACTTTGGCAGAGTGCTTTTTTTCATCATACACAATATGTCTGTCGACTGGAGACGCATCGTCATTATCTCTGTTATGCATTTCAAAGTTTGTCATTTGACCGTTTTTATAAGTGATTTCGACCTTATCAAACTCATCACCGTCTTTACCTTGCCAAGTGGCCTTAAAGTTGCCGTTTGTAGCGTTGCGGGCATCTTCGATTTGTTTATATATTTCTTCTTTTTGCTCGGGGGTGTAGTTTTTGTTTACAAAGTTATCAAACATTTGCTGCGAAGAATTGGTAACCAAATCTTTGGCAGTTCCCTGTTCGGCTGTCGGCAAAGTTTGCTCTCCGGTTGCAACTTCAACCGGTGTATTTTCCATACTGTCGACGGCGTTGGCCGGCACATCAGATGTTGTCTGTTGTCCTTCTTGAGAAACAGGTTTTTCTTCTAATTCGTCAGTCATAACAATATCCTTATTTTTTTAAAGTATATCAGAATACTAGACAAAATACAAGCAAAATACGATTAAATTTACGTTACAAAAATCTTGCACAAAGACGTAACTTTTTTTGACTTTTGCGATATATATTTTATATTGAACTTAAGGAGAAAAAATGAAAGACGTAAAAGATTTATCGCACGAAGAAGCCGAGAAAGAACTGGCAGATTTGGCGGCAAAAATTGCGAAGGCCGATAATGCCTACTATCAGAATGATGCGCCGGATTTAACCGATGCCGAATATGATATCTTAAAACACCGCAATAGCGCGATTGAGGCTTTGTTTCCGGATTTGGTGCGTGCCGACAGTCCGTCAAAGCGTGTCGGTTCGGCGGTGCAAAGTAAGTTTGGTAAAATCGAACACCGTTTTCCGATGCTTTCGTTAGGTGATGTTTTCTCCATTGAAGAAGTTGATGATTTTGTTTTAAGTGTCAAACGCTTTTTGAATACGGCCGAAAATATTGATTTTATGGCCGAACCGAAAATTGACGGTCTGTCTTTTTCGGCACGCTATGAAAACGGTGTGTTTGTCTCGGGAGCAACGCGCGGCGACGGGGTGGTCGGCGAAGATATTACCGAAAATCTGAAAACCATTAAGCAACTGCCGCTGACCTTGCCGGCCGATGCGCCGAAAGTTATGGAAGTTCGCGGCGAAGTTTATATGGCTAAGCGCGATTTTTTAGCCTTAAATGAAAAAAATGCCGCCGAAAAAAAGAAACTTTTTGCCAATCCGCGTAATGCGGCCGCCGGCTCGCTGCGCCAACTCGATCCGAAAATTACGGCCGAGCGCAAGTTGAGTATATGGGCTTATACATGGGGCGAAGTTTCCGAGCGCCAATGGCAAACGCAAGAACAGTTTTTTGAAAAATTAAAAGCATGGGGTTTCCCGACCAATCCGCTCAATAAAGTATGTCATACCCTGACGGATATTGAAGAAAATTTCAAGCAGATGATGAATATTCGTGCCGATTTGCCGTATGATATCGACGGTATTGTCTATAAGGTCAATTCGATAGAATTGCAAAATCGATTGGGATTTTTAACGCGTACACCGCGGTGGGCAATTGCTCATAAATTTCCGGCCGAGCAGGCGATAACACGCATTAATGATATTCGGATTCAGGTCGGGCGTACCGGAGCCTTAACGCCGGTTGCCGATTTGGAACCGGTTAACGTCGGCGGGGTGTTGGTCTCGCATGCAACTTTGCATAACGAAGACGAAATCAAACGTAAAGATTTTCGGATTGGTGATATGGTGGTCGTACAGCGTGCCGGCGATGTAATTCCGCAAGTGGTGGAGGTTAAACTCGAGAAACGTCCGGCCGATTCCAAACCTTATGAATTTCCGACGGTTTGTCCGGAGTGCGGTGCCCATGCTATCAGAGAGGAAGACGAGGCTATTCGGCGTTGTACCGGCGGTCTGACCTGTCCGGCACAAGCTAAAGAACGCCTAAAACATTTTGTTTCGAAAGATGCGTTTGATATTGTCGGTTTGGGCGATAAAGTTATCGAAGAATTTTTTGATGACGGGATTTTGCATAGTCCGGCGGATATTTTTACGCTGGAGGAACGTAACGGTTCGGCCGCACCGATGCTTGATTTGTTTGCTGCCGTTGATAACGGACTGCACATCGAACGCCGCCAAGGGTGGGGCAAGTTGTCGGCTGAAAAACTGTTTGCCGCGATTAATTCCCGCAAGATAATTTCAATGCCGCGCTTTATTTATGCTTTAGGTATTCCGCAAGTCGGCAGTGCAACAGCTTTGTTGCTGGCAAAAAATTACAATACGTTTGATAATCTGCAGGCCGACATGTGCGCGCGTGAAACCGCAAAATTGGTCACGATAGACGGTATCGGTGCCGAAATGGCAAAAGACATTGTCGAGTTCTTCGGGGAAGAGCATAACTTAAAAGTGATTGAAAATTTGCGCAAATATGTGACCATTGAAGATTATGTCAATGAAGAAATAGCCGACTCACCTCTCAGCGGTAAAACGGTTGTATTTACCGGTACATTGGAAAAATTAACGCGTGCCGAGGCGAAATCGCTGGCGCAAAAATTCGGAGCCAAAGTAGCCGGTTCGGTATCAAGCCATACCGATTATGTGATTGTCGGAGCCGATGCCGGCAGTAAGGCCAAAAAAGCCGCCGAACTCGGTATTAAAATACTTTCGGAAGATGAATTTGCGGATATGGTGAAGTAGATGGATTGGCGCAAATATATAGATTTTATCAAACAAGATATAAAGCGCTCGTATGCGGCAACCAAAGGGCTGGAAATAGAGCGGACATATATGTTGCGCATATACATTGTGTTTGCCTTAAATGTTATCGGGATAATCGGTTTTGTCGTGTTGAAAGAAGAATTTCCGGTCGCTGTTTTTGTTGGTTTGTGGGTGATTTCGGCTCTTATTCTCGGCAATATTTTGTGGCAGGTTTTTGCAAGAGATATAAAACAAAATTTACCGACTTTATTTGCCGACGAATGTCAAAATTACGGTGCGGCAAGACATGATTTTAAGTGCCGGATTGTGTATATCGGTAAAATGCTTTTTCGCGGTTTCAGTTGCCGGATATATGTTTATGATAATGCCGTTTTACTCAAATTCGGCAAGCGTTGCATGGTAACAGATGCCGGCAGGCAAATCAAAATTGCCGAGATGATGTTCGGATATCGCTGTGAATTTGAGAAAGACGGACAATATGTCCAGTGCCGATTAAATAAAAAACAGGCAGATATTTTGCAACAATGGATTAATGGTAACAGCTAAAAAAAGCGTTTGTCTCGCCCTCATTGAGGAAGAAACAAACACTTTTTAATTCACACTTTTTTTCAAATCACAGCCATCCAGATGATTAAGTAATGTGCAATAATCAGAATAATTGCTAATGTCGTTGCTGTCATAGTTGTATATTTTTATTTGTTTAACATCAATTAAAAAAATACGAATTATGAAACGCCTCGAGAAAAATTACAAAAAAATACGCCGCATTTGCGTGGGCGGCGTATTGCTAATTTAATGATAAGCTGAGCTATTTGGTTGATTGAGCATCCTGACGTTTTAAGTATTCAACAACACCATTGATGATACGCGGATGCTTGACCTGATCAGAGCCCATCAAGACTTGCGCTTCGTCTTTGTAATTATGACGGCTGGTCGCAACCTCATTCAGATAGTCGGCTTTAGATTTATTATTGCCGTGGAAAATAGCTTCCGCCGAGAGTAAACCTTCGTGTACCATACGTTTTCTGAGCATCAGAGTATTGTACATAATGGTAGAATCAACACATTTTGAATCTTCCCATTGATAAACGCGATGTTGAACGGCACGCAAAAGTTTCAACATTGTGCCGACTTTTTCATCAGTACCGGCCAATTCTTTGGCAACATTCGGGTACGAGTAAACTAAAGATATAGGCAACAGCGGTTTATATTCATCCGGATATTCGCCTAGTTTGGAATCAAATCTTACGCATTTAGGATCTGATATGCCGTCTGGCGAAATACGATACGGGTGTGCCAAACAGTTGCCGATGACAATGTCCTGGGCAATACCGTCTAAATTATCATAAGATAAGTAACGATATGCTTCTTTTGGACTTGGCTGAACGACCGGCATGATAAAGGAAGTGGAAGCAAGTTTTTCGCCATTTGCCATACCATCATTAGCCATACGCTGAAATTTTAATGAAAATTCACTGGCAATTCGCTTTTGATAAGCAGGATAACCGAACATTACAAAATTGACGTCTTTATCTTTATCAAAAAAGCGATTGCGGATTTCAGCCAGTAACACTGCATTGTCTTCAGTAGAGGTATCGGTCGGCGTTACCAGACATTCTTTTAATATGTCCTCTGAAATACCAAGCTCACGGCAGTAGCGAACATACATTTCAACTTCGCTACCAGTATTGAATTTCAGATTACCTCGGCTGAAATCGGTGTTACCTTGATTATCGTATAAACCGAGGAAAACAAGCTTTTTAGCTTTACCGGTACGTTTATAATCGGCAACCCATGCTTCAATAGCCGGTTCGGCTGACCCCGGATGGCCTGAAAAGATGACAAATGCATCGGTTTTATCCGGCAGATTTAAGTAGTCATGCGCTTCAACTGTCTTATCGTAGCCGTCATATTTGATAACCTCACCGTCCTTAAACATGCCGTTTTGTTCGGCTTTTAAAACGATTTGCTTTTCTTCGTCGGTCAGGGCAAAGCGTAAAACATTTTTATCGCCGGGTTTATGAAACTTTTTGACGACGTCAGCTGCGGCACGCAAATTAAAATCCGGCTTATTCATCAGTTCTTTAATGGCTTTCATGTCGGCAATGTATGTGTCAAAATAGCGTTTATCCTTAAAGCCTCGTGCGGCTAATTCGGTTTTATAATCATCATAATTCAGTTTTTTTCCGTCTAAAAAATCTCTGACGATTTGTTCGTACACAGTTGGCTTATATTCAGACATTGCATAACCTTTCAAAAATTAAAATTTGTAATCTTTTTAGCATATTTTTGTCACAAAGTCAATGTAAACCCGAAAAAATGAAATATATTGAATAAAAAAACAGCGTGTGTTCTCCGGTTAAGGAAAAACGCACGCTGTTATTTTGTTACACTTACTCCCATGCAGAGAAGCTTTTTTCAAAGTGAATGGTGTCATTTACTTCAGAACCATCTGAAAGAACGACTTTGGTAATCATGCAATTATCAGAGGTTATTCTTTCCTCTGAGACGATCTGTACAGTAACCTCGTCCTTATCAGTGTCGGCCGGAATTTGATGACAGATCCTAGCAGGCATTACTTCATCCTCTGGGATAGAGATAGAATTTGCAATCTCATATCCTATGAAGCCAGTTAATGCTGTAAGTAGAAAAAAACTAAGCAGAGCAGTAACCAAACCTTTTCTGTTATACTTATACTCATACTCAGGTTCTGGATTGTCTGCGCTTGAACCTGCTACAGATTTTTCACTTTGGTTATAACCCTCATAGTTTTTGTGCCCGCCGCCTAAACATGAAGCAAACTGAGCACACTGAAATGCTGTAAACATAATATTATTTTTTTTTAATTTATATTCAAAAAAAAACAAATTATGGACAAGCACTCGGAAGAGTGTAACATTTTTTGATATATGTAAATGTCATCCATAATTTGTAAAGTAAATTACATTCAGTATATCTTATAAATCGGACAAAATCAAGTTTTTTTAAGAAAATGCCGTTCACGCCTAAGGTATTTTGTTTTTTATTTGACAAAGTTCTTTAGAAAATTTAGAAAAGAGCAAAGGAAAATGGTAACATGAAACATAAACACGGTGATGACATAGACGGTTGGCTGATTATCGATAAGCCGAAAGATATGGGTTCGACACAAGTTGTCGGCAAAACCCGTTATTTGTTGCAAGCCAAAAAGAACGGACATACCGGCACGCTTGATCCGTTTGCCACCGGCGTGTTGCCAATCGCTTTCGGTGAGGCAACCAAGTTGGTGCCGTTTGTGACCGATGGCGATAAAGAATACGAATTTGTCATCAAATGGGGCGAGCAAACCTCAACAGACGATACCGAAGGCGAAGTTATTGCTCACGCCGATAAAATCCCGACACATGAAGAAATTGTTACCGTGTTGCCGCAGTTTATCGGTAAAATTACGCAAATACCACCGATGTATTCGGCCATCAAAATTAATGGACAACAAGCTTATAAATTAGCGCGCAAAGGGCAAAGCGTTGAGATGCCGGTGCGGCAAATCGAAATTTACGGGTTGGAACTTTTGGAAGAATATGCCGATTCGGCAAAATTCAGGGTTCAATGTTCCAAGGGAACTTATGTGCGTACACTCGGCAAAGATATGGCCGAAAAACTCGGTACTTTAGGGCATTTAATCGAATTAAGACGCACAAAATGCGGAAATTTTGATTTAAAATCAAAAATTTTACTGGATTCTTTAGAAAAAATAGAGTATGTAGAAGAACGACGCAAGTTACTTCTGCCGTTAGAAACGTCTCTGCGCGACATCGCGGAGATTGCTGTTTCGGCCGAAGACGCAAGAAAACTAAGTGTGGGACAAGGCTTGTCGCCTAAAAATTACGCCGGTTTGTCGGTCGGAAATTTGGCGGCGGCGATGTTTCATAATTGTTTGATTGCACTGTTGCGGGTTGACGAACATAAACTTTCGCCGATTCGCGTGTTTAATAATATTTTACAAAAGGAAATAAAAGATGTCGATTAGTAATGAAGTAAAAAAAGAAATCGTAGCAAAATACGGTACTTCTGAAAATGATACCGGTTGTCCGGAAGTTCAAATCGCTATTTGGACTTACAGAATTAATGCTTTGATTGAACACTTTAATGTTCATAAAAAAGACTTACATTCTCGCTTGGGCTTGATGAAGATGGTTAGCCGTCGTCGTCACTTGCTCGATCACTTAAAGAAAATGAGTGAAGAAAGATATCAAGCTATCATTAAGAAGTTAGAATTGCGTAAGTAATTTTAGCCGATTAAAAGGGGTTGCGGGAATGGGTCTTGCAACCCCTAAAAAATCCTAGTGCTTGGCTGGGTGAGGAATTGAAAAGATATAGGAAAGGAAAGAATATATGATAGATTTTAAAGTTAGCCGCAAAGAAATGGAATGGGGCGGCCGTAAATTAGTTTTAGAAACAGGTAAGATTGCCAGACAGGCAACCGGCGCGGTTGTGGCAACGTATGGGGAAACAGTGGTTGTTGCAACGGTGGTTGCCGCAAAAGAGGTAAAGGCAGATCAGGATTTCTTTCCTTTAACCGTTAACTATCAGGAAAAATATTATGCAACCGGTAAAATTCCGGGCGGTTTCGTTAAAAGAGAAGGCAAACCTTCGGAACGTGAAGTTTTAATCTCCCGCTTGATCGATAGACCGATTCGTCCGTTGTTCCCGGATGCTTTCAAAAATGAAGTTCAAATCATCTGCACGGTATTGTCACATGACCAAAAGAATGATTCTGATGTTGTATCAATGGTTGCAGCTTCGGCCGCATTGGCTGTTTCGGGCATTCCGTTTATGGGCCCGATCGGCGCCGCTAAAGTCGGTTACAAAGACGGTGCTTATCTTTTGAACCCGTCCATTGAAGAACAGGCAACTTCAGATCTTGAATTGACCGTTGCCGGTACCGAAGAGGGCGTTTTGATGGTTGAATCCGAAGCTCAGGAACTTTCCGAAGATACTATGCTCGGTGCGGTTATGTTCGGTTTTGAAAGCTTCCAACCGGTTATTAAAATGATTAAAGAATTGGCTGCCGAAGCCGGTAAAGAAAAATGGGATGTTCCGACTTTCCCTGAAGAATATGAGGCTTTGAGCAAGCGTATTATCGCAAATTATGGTGATCGTTACAATGCCGCTTTCGGTATTACCGATAAGCTGGAACGCGGTACCGTTTTAGGCCAGTTGGCTGAAGAAGTTAAAGCTTCTATCGATCCGGAAAACGAAGTTGAAAACGCTTATGTCTGCGATGCTATTGAAAACGTTATGCACCACACCATGCGCGAAAAAGTTTTAACAACAGGCCACCGTATTGACGGTCGTGACACCAAAACGGTTCGCCCGATCCAATGCGAAGTAAGCATCTTGCCGGAAGCACACGGTTCTGCTTTATTTACCCGCGGTGAAACGCAGGCTTTGGTTGTAACCACATTAGGTACACCGGATGATGCACAAATCGTTGACGGTTTGTTAAATGAATACAAGCAAGACTTTATGCTTTATTATAACTTCCCGCCGTTCTCAGTCGGTGAATGCGGTCGTTTAGGTACGCCGGGTCGTCGTGAAATCGGTCACGGTAAATTGGCTTGGCGTGCTATTCATCCGATGTTGCCGAAAGATAAGGAAGTATTCCCTTATACGTTGCGCGTTGTTTCCGATATTATGGAATCCAACGGTTCGTCTTCAATGGCTACGGTTTGCGGTACCTGCTTATCTTTGATGGATGCCGGTGTGCCGATGAAAAAGCCAGTTGCCGGTATTGCCATGGGCTTAATCAAAGAAGATGACGGTCGTGTTGCCATTTTGACCGATATCTTGGGCGATGAAGATCACCTCGGCGATATGGATTTCAAAGTTGCTGGTACCAAAGACGGTGTAACCGCTTTGCAAATGGATATTAAAATTACATCCATTACCAAAGAAATTATGAAAAATGCTTTGGCTCAAGCGCACGAAGGTCGTATCCACATTTTGGGCGAAATGGCCAAGGCTATTGCCGCACCGCGTCCGGAAATTTCTCCGAAAGCACCGCGTATTCATACCATGCAGATTCCGACTGATAAAATCCGTGAAGTTATCGGTACCGGCGGTAAAGTTATTCGTGAAATTATCGAAAAGACTAATACCAAAATTGATATTACCGATGACGGTGTAGTTACGATTGCTTCCAACAATAATGAAAATTGTCAGAAAGCGATTGAAATCATTAACGGTATTGTTGCCGTACCGGAAGCCGGTAAAATTTATCACGGAACCATTACCAAGATTATGGATTTCGGTGCATTTGTTCGCTTCTTGGGACAAACGGAAGGTTTGGTTCATATTTCCGAAGTTAAAAATGAGCGTATTGCCTCTGTTTCCGACTTTTATAAAGAAGGCGATGAAATGTGGGTTAAATGCTTAGGCACAGATAACCGCGGCAAAATCAAGTTGTCGGCAAAACGTGTTAATCAGGAAACCGGCGAAGATTTGGAAAAATAATCTTTCCGAAATAATTGCAAAAGGCTCGCTTAAAATGCGGGCCTTTTTTGTTTGGGCTATTGACAAAAAATTTGAGTGATGTTATATTGTTTTTTACCAATAACATTAGTTACATACAAATTCTATAAATTACTTATGAAAGATCTTAAAACTTTTCAGGCAATGTTCGATGAAGGTGTTGACCCGAATGACTTGATGGACTATGCGTATCGCTACCGAAATTGGTATGAATTTGCGCGGAAAAACCGTACATTGACGAAGTTGCGCATTGTTTATCACGGTCGGAATAATCGGATGATCTGCTTGCCGTTTTTTGCTGCTGAAGCTAAGGATAAAGTATGGGGTATCGAGATAGACGGTACTTACTATGGTATCAAAAGCTTGGGAACAGTAGAATTGACGCAGATTGCAGATATTCTGAAACAGGCCGAAAAACAGCTTTTCGGGGAGATAAATTCGGAGTTGTACAGTCAATACGGCGGTATTGACCATCGCTATGAAATGCCTCAAGTATGCGAAATTCAAGCAATTCGCAAGTTCAGACATGAATTCGAGGCGACAGTCAAGGTTCTGCAAGAGAACGGCGTGATCGTTGATAATTGGTTTGCCAATGACATTTACTGGGCTAACAACAACGATCGTACAAAAATCCGAACCTACGATGCGCGAACAAAATGGCGCCGCGTTGAAGCTCCCAAAAGCGAGGATCAGAAGTGCTTGTTGCTGCCTGTGATGCGTATTGTTCATCCGATTGATCAAGAGTGTTCACTGACGGAAAGCTTCAGATTCTCCGATGCCAATGAGCCGGAACGAACAATGTCGTATTTGTAATTGATCTGTTACAACCGGAAAAAGGGATGTGCTTAGGCATATCCCTTTTTTTCGTTCTTGCCGGATTACATATTGACAAAAAATCTAAAAGCGCTATATTTGTACCAACTAATCATTATTTATTTAAATATTAACTTAAATCAATATCATTATGAACGAGACAAAATTTCAGCAATTAGCTCTGATGGGAGTATCTCAGTCAGATGCTCTGGAGTATGCGGCCAGGCTGGCTAAATCCGGTAAAAGCTGCGCGCCGAAGTTATTCCTGACAAAGGAAAATTGGTTGCTTACGCCGTTACCCGTCGTCTACTTCGGCGTCAATAACCGAATGCTGGTACTGCCGTTTTTGGATACCGCGCACTTGGATAAGGTTTTCGGCGTTGCGGTGGAGGGTATACCATTCAGCAAAAACGACGACAACTTTAACCTGCCGAAGGAAACCGGTTGGATCGGTGTGAACAGTGCACTTGAAGAGATGACTGATAAAATTTTCGGTACGAGTTATTTCGGGCGTCCTCGCTTTGCGGTGCCGTATTTGCATGAACTGCAGCAGGCTTATGGCAAGCGGGAGTTGTTCAATGAAACCATGCGTATTTTCCGTGAGCAGGGTCTGAGTTCCGATAACTGGTCGCGTGAGCCTTATGCCGTTGCGGATATTTGCAGTAAGGATAAATATCCGAATGTCGTTGATATGGGAACCGGCGTTATTTCGAAATATGATTCGCAGGCCAAACTGTATCACATGCGTTTCATTATCAGCGGTAACCGCAGTATGAAAACATTACCTCTAACCGAAGGCGGGCTTCCCAATTGGGAACAGCTGACCGAAGAAGTTTACGAACATTATTTTGGCTAGATGCCGTCGATGGCTAAAAAAAGACCTCAATCTAAAAAGATTTGAGGCCTTTTCTTTTTTAGTAACGGAAATTCAGATAGTTTATCGCGTTGCAGTCTTTGCAATATCACGAACGGCAGAATATTTTTGCCCGTCATGCAAGGTTTCACGGTAATCATCAATCTGCTTATGGTCAGGTAATTTCATTGTTACAAGGCTGTTACCTTTGCTGTCACAATGTGAATATTTATTTAAGGCATCAACATAATTCTTTTTAACGGTTGGTGTTAAATTTAAACGACTTACTATCTCAGCGACTTTAGCCTTATTAAAACGAGCGGCCAGAATAGTATTGTCCTTTTCTTTTTCAATCGAATATTTGCCGTGCGGTTCCATACTTTCATGGACATCGGCACCGATCGGCATACAGTAATTCCCCATTAAATTGACATATTTTTGTGCGTTACGGGCAACATCCGTTAATTCCATTTCCGATAAATCATTTGGCTTTTTATCACCGAACAACTTCGGATTAAATTTCATGTAAAGTGTAATTGCCGAGGCAATAGGGTGCTTGTGGTGAATGGTCGAAATTTTATCTTCAAGAATTTTTTGTTTAGTCTCGGATAATTTATCCCAATCACTGGCACTTTCCGTTGCTTCAACAATGCCGAGACACAAAACGTTATTCGATCCGTTACGCAGCGCACGCATATAAGGTTCAATATGGTTGCGGATATAATCCGGCGGTACAGAGCCGCTTTTTTCCTGTTTTTTGGTTAATAAACCGGCCACAGCATTAATATAAACCTCTTTACTTTTTTCCTTAAAGGCATGTAACCGAGCAGCTTCAAGTTCATCCTGAGAGCTGTATTGTTTTGTTATACCTAAAGCTTGGTCGATAAGCAGTTCCGTTTCAGGGGTGTCTCCGTATTGAAGTTTAAACAGCGATTTAACCTCTTTATATCTCAGAAGAGCTTGTCCTTCTGTGCCGTCATGGATGATATCGTGTCCGGCCTGCATAAGATTCCCCATAAGTTTAAGGAAAGTTGTTTTTGCCAGAGGTTCGGTTCTCGAAAGCGGCTTTGTAAAGTAATCTCTAACTTTTTTATTGGCATTTTTGATTTTGTCGGGATTGCCGTTTTCCGTATATCTGATATCCAACTTATCAGATATAATACCGGCAATATCTTCTTCAATAGGTTTCAGTGCTGCCGACGGTGATTTTTTATATACTTGCCAGTCAGCTGCTAATCTGGCTTTAATTTTTTCACGGATTTGGCGCAAAGTTTTAATGGTTTTATCTAACTCTTCATCGTTATCCCAAGAATTGGAAAAAATTTTGGCTGCCAGAGAATTGGTATCGACGGACGGCGTTTTTTTGTTTTTTCCGCCACCTTTATTAAGCTCGGCATTTAAGATCAATGATGTTATTTTTTCAACGGCAACACCGACATTTTCGGTTTCGCCTTTACCTATAAGGCGATAGTCCGCTTTAGGTTGCAATAAACGACCGCGTTGCTGTTGTAACAATTCTTTAGTCGTTTGAAAGCCGCTTTCCTGAGATACATCAGCGATTTCAAGCATTTCCGGAAAATCATCCAAGACCTTCATACCGGCTTCGGCATCTTTGCCCGAGGCATTCATGGTATCGTTGACGAATTTTTTTATTAAACGGCGTGTTTTTTCAACATCTTCGGCAGCCTGAGCCCCATCGTTTAATATGTCAAGCCGCTCAATAGCGTGATAAAGCTGAGTTAAAGCATACATTCTGGTTTCGAGCGGTTGTCCGTCAAGGCTTTTATATGGAATCTCGGTTTCTTTCATCTTAAATTATCCTCATACTGTTTATGCCAGTATAACATTGTAATAATATTTTGTCAATAAAAGTCTAAAATATTTGCAATAGAGCAAATTGTATTTGACTTTTTGTCATTTTTAGTATAAAAAGGAACTAATCTATTTATAATTCTAACTAAATTGTGTATGAAAACAAAGTCTACTCTGGGATTTTTCCGTGAATTTCACAGAATGCCCAAACGTCAGAAGCTTGCGTGGTGTGTTTTTCCAAAAGTTGCGAATGACGAATCATCACTGCAGCTCGGCGTTTTGCTTGTCGGAACCGATAAGCTGATTGATGTTGCCGCCGGCCGATCCGCTCAGGTCAAAAGAGCAAAAGAGTATCGGCCCGAAGTCGCGACACGATCTTCTGAAGGCGATTATTACGTCTATCGGACAGCGACCGGCAGAGTCTTGCGCTTGCCCAAAAACTATGTGGCTGACATGTACCGCACGATGGTATACAGCCCCGAGTGGATGGACAGCTATCTTCTCTAGCGATTGAGGCACCCTTTCTTTTTACGGGAAACGGTGCCTCCTGCGTTTTTAAGGTATAAAACGACTAAATATAATTAAGATGAACAGAACAGATTTGTTTAAGTCTTGGGTGGCACAAGGTGTCAGCAAAGATGACGCATTGGCTTATGCCGCATGGCTGCAAGAGCAAAAAGCTTCCACGCTTTCGATTCTTCGTTATCCGGTGCAATATGCTTACCTCAACGACAGAGCTGATAAACTGTCTGCTTCTCCGACGTTTAAACCAAATCGGTTGGGGGATATCTGGGGATTACAGGTTGAAGGTGTATTCTGGAGCCGTGTGCATACAAATACACTGAAAATCGATGAACTGAAGATATGGAACGACGGACAGATATATACAATGCCCGAACTTCTTGAGGAACATTGTACCGAGGCTGAAAAGGTTTGCTGGGAATATTTTTATGGCTGCGCCGGCTCGGATAAAATTACCTGTTGGATTCCGACAGTTGATGATTTCCGTAAGTTGTTGCCGCATCTTGAAATTTTCTCCGCAAAACTGGCAGAGCTCAAAGCAAAAGGTCATTATGTGGAGGATTGGTTCGCACACGAAGATTATTGGGCTTTTGATGCTGAAAGAAAGGCATTGACAGTGTTTGATGTCAAAAGAGGTCAGACAAAATCCTATGATCCGAAAGAAATGTATGCAACTCGTCCCGTTTGGATGCCGAAAGGCGTGCGCTAATATGGTAACATACATTACAAAACAAAAAACGCTTACAAATTCGTAAGCGTTTTTTTGTTGTTTGAAAAATCAAACTAGAAACCTTCAGTGTCTAAGCGTTTGCGCATTTGTTTGCGTGCACGACGAACTGCTTCAGCTTTGCGACGAGCTTTCTTTTCGCAATTCTTCTCATGGCAACGGCGCAATTTCATTTCACGGAAAACACCTTCTCTTTGCATTTTCTTTTTCAAGATTTTCAAAGATTGGTTAACGTCATTTCCGATAACTGTAACTTGTACCACTTAAATCACCCCTTTCTGAATTTTCTTAAATTAACAAATTGCAGATTTTCTACCATACAGTTTTTTATTTTGCAAGTAAAAAATCCGTTTTTTTTCGGATTATGCTATTATATTAGGATCAATACTGGCTTCCACTTTATTGATTTTCTTGGCTAACCCTGTTTTTAATGAGCTTAAACGGCGCGCCTGAAAGAAATCGACTGTCTTACCCTGTTTTAAGAGTTTGCTCATATCGGTATTGACATGTCTTTGTTCCAACTTCAATTCACAAAGCAAGAGCTGCAATTTGGCTGTTTTATCGTTCGTCATATATTTATTTAGTCCTTTCAATAAAATAAAGTGTCCAAAACTTTATTTTTTAGTGGAAATTTTCGTTCAAAGTTGTAAAGAGTATACAATATTTTATGATTAAATGCAATAACAAAAAAAACGGAGTTTTTGAATGAGCACAATAAAGAAAATCGGAATTTTAACCAGCGGCGGAGATTGCGCCGGCCTTAATGCCGTTGTTATGTCTGTCGTTAATGCGGCAGCTCAATTAGGTTGGGAAGTTTACGGTATACATGACGGTACCGATGGTTTAACGAATCGCCCGCTATCGTATGAGGTTTTAACGGTAAATAATTTTTCGGATACCCCGTGGCCAAGATTGGCCGGTTCTTATTTAGGCTCACTCAATACCGGTGTTAAAAAGGAATCGCAAGAAGAAATAGCCGTTCGTTTCGGTGAGGGGGTTCGCGAACTCGGACTGGACGCCGTTGTTGTTGTCGGCGGTGACGGCAGTATGAATATTGTCAGTACCTACTGTAAATCGGCCGGGGTAAAGATGGTCGGTATTCCGAAGACCATTGATAATGATACACCGTTGACGGATTATTCTGTCGGTTTCAATACGGCTTGTCAGGTTTGTACGACAGCTTTGGATGATTTGGTAACAACAGCTCGTTCACATCATCGTGCCTTGATTTTGGAAGTAATGGGACGTGATGCCGGACATTTGGCTATGCATGCAGCTCTCGCCGGATTCGCAGATATTTGTCTGGTTCCGGAAATTCCGTATACTTTAAGCGGAATTATCAATAAACTCGAATCCGTTAAAAAATCGGGCAGAACGCATGCGCTCATCGTTGTTTCCGAAGGCGTCAAAACCGAAACCGGCGAAGCCGTAACGGCCGCTAAAAATATGATCGGTGAGAAAATCAACGGTGGTATCGGTGATTATTTAAGTAAATTAATTAATTCAAATTACAACGGATTCCAAACGCGTGTTACCAAGCTCGGTCACGTTCAGCGTTCGGGTATTCCGACGGCGTTTGACAGAGGATTGGCCGTTGTTCTGGGTTCTGAAGCGATTCGCCTGTTACAGCAAGGCCACACAGACAGAATGGTCGCTTATGCCGACGGCGAAGTTAAATCATTTGCTTTGGATGAAGTTGTCGCTGCCGGTACGACAGGTTTGGATGCCAACAGCCCTTATGTAAAAGCGGCTCGTTTAATCGGAATGTATGTCGGCGAAGAAATCTAAACGGATTCTGATCGTAAAAAGGCGCTCTCTGCGGAGAGCGTTTTTTTATTTGACAAAAAGGGTTGTTATGCGTACACTGTAACAAACTTTAATCATTATGGAATACGCTATTATTTTCGTTCTCAGCGCTCTTTTATGCGCTATAAATTGGAGATACGCCCGCATTTTATGCCAAAGAAAACGGCGTTTCTACGCATATATGGATTTGGTCACGCTCTGGATGAAAATCGGTATACTTATGTTTGACATCCTGTTTTTTACAGCATTGTTCTTTCGAAATTTTCCGATGTATCTGCATCCCTTAGTATGGCTTGGCATCAAAACCATATTCATCTCCGTTTGGGCACTGGTTGCAGTCAATTGGTTCATCAGCTATCACAGTCTGACCAAGAGAAATAAAAATTAGCCCCAAATGCACATTGCCGAGCTCCAGACTTGCCGTCTGCAGCTCTTTTTTTATTGTAAGCAAACAATAAAAAAACCGCCGGTGATCAATCCGACGGTTTTAGCTTGCATTTTTTTATTTATTAAGCGTTAGCTTGTTTAGAAGCAATTGATTTTTTAATTTTCTTGGCTTCTTCCGTTAATTTTGTATTGGAAGTAGAAGCTAAGTAGCTGTCCAAACCCCCGTTATGTTCAATAGAACGTAAAGTTTTAGAGCAAACTTTTAACTTGAAAACTTTATTCAAAGCTTCACTAAACAAAGATACAACTTGCAAGTTAGGCATAAAACGACGACGAGTCTTGTTGTTAGCGTGACTAACCAAGTTACCGCTCATAACGCCGGTGCCTGAAATATCACATTTTTTAGACATTTTATTTAATTCCTTAAGTTATTTTTAACAATATTGTTGCTTGTTAATACATTCATTTAGTTGACAAGTCAAGTAAAATTATGTAAAAAACGAAAAAATAATGCAAAAAAGTTATTTGCGCAAAGTATTGTGCATGTTTTTTTGCGGTTAATGCGTACCCGTAGCTCAATTGGATAGCCGGAGAAAAGAAAACAACCCCAAAATGTTGTTTTCTGACGACGGGCGAAGCTGACGAGGTAAGCCGACAAACGACAGAGACGGCGGCGAACCCGACAGCGAGTGACCGAAGCGACCGACGGGAGCAAGACAGCGGCCTCCGACGCCACATATAATTATGCTTTTTTTTACAACGTACCCGTAGCTCAATTGGATAGAGTATCGGCCTCCGACGCCGAAGGTTGCGAGTTCAAGCCTCGCCGGGTACGCCATATTTATTTTAAAGGGCTTGAACGAGCAACCTTGTTGCGAGCCTGAGGAGAAAAAACAAGCCTGAATGCTTGTTTTTTGACGAAGGGCGAAGTTTGCTTGTGAGCCAGCAAGAGAAATCGCAGCGCAGCGAACAAAGGCAAACGAGTGACCGAAGCGCAGTTAGCAAAGCCGAGCGCAGCGAGAGCTGAGCTTACGGAGCAAGAAAGCCTCGCCGGGTACGCCAAAGTATTTTAAAGGGTGCTTGAACGAGCAACCTGTAAAAAGCGCGTTTTCTAACGATTCAAACATTTTTTTGTATCTAATCCTTTGCGTTGGCAAATCATAATCCGGTCACTGTCCGGTAAATCGGTTTCGCCGGCATAATCTTCCAGATATTCATCCAGACCGATATCCGCTTCGGGAATGGTTTCAAACATTCGGTTATCTTCTAAAACTCTGACATGAAAGCTTTGTGTGTCGGATTTTTTCTTCATCGTATTTTCCTTTCGGTTTAGAAATATTTCTTGATTACGAAATTTAAATATTAGCATAAACAATACTTGAAAGATTTGATATGCCGTGCTACATTTGGTTAAATCTTATTATTTAATGAGGGTAATGATGGTATATATTTTAGTTTTATTGATGACTTTATTTTCCGGTTCGGCTCAGGCGCAAATAGATGATTATGCCGCAGAACCGATACAGGAAGTTAAAGAACAAAAGTCGGTTGCCGATATTTTACGCTCAAATGACAAAGAAACCTTAAAAAAACTGTTGGATGAGGGATTGGATGTGAACCAGCGTGATGATGAAGGCGATACAATGCTGGTGTTTACTTTGGCAAACAATGATAATCTTGAAATGGCAAAAATTCTTTTGGACGCCGGTGCAGATGTTAATGCACCTTCACAACGCGACGGAATTACACCGCTTTTGGTGGCAACTTCAATGGCCAATGAAGTACAAAAACAGACCATTAAGATTTACGGCAGTCCGGATTCTATTAATCAATCAAAAATCGTCGGCGATAATCTGATTGAAAATATTCAGGCACAAATGGAATACGCCGCCGCCATTGTCAAATTGCTGATTGAATACGGCGTTGATGTTGATAGGGAAACGCCGTATGGCACACCGCTGATGAATGCCAGTACTAATGAATGGAATGCCAATATTATAGATATGCTGTTGAAGGCCGGTGCCGACGTCAATAAAAAAGACCGTAACGGTCGGACGGCACTTTTCTATGCTTCGGCATATAATTGCAATAATATTTTGTCTCAATTGATGGCTGCTGATGCCGACATTGATGTCAAGGATGCTTTCGGTAAAACCTATATGGAAGCCGAAAAACAGGATTTAGTGATAGATCCCGAACAAAATTAGGTTTATCCACGTTTTGCAAAATTTTGCAGAATTAACGTGCAATATTAATTATTATGTTTTAGTATAACATTACTCGGTCAGTAAGGGGAAACTTACCGCGGCCACATTTTAATCATTACATAAAGGAAGAAGATATGTTTAACAGAGCAAAAATATGTAAAGTTGCCTTTGCAACTTTGGCAATGCTATTTTCTGTAGTAAACGTTGCTTCTGCTTCGGAATTGGATTTGGTTATTCCTTCTCTGGCGCAGGCAACATACAGATTTTTCGGACTTACTTTGACCGGTGATACTTTGTTGCTTGTCGGTATGTTCATTTGTTTATTGGGTATGATATTCGGATTGTGGGAATTTTTGAGCATAAAAAAAATGCCTGCACACAAAGCTATGCTTGATGTGTCCGAAACTATTTACGCAACATGCACCACTTATATGAAACAACAAGCCAAATTATTGTTGGTATTGGAACTCTTTATCGGTGCTTGTATTGTATATTACTTTGCCGGATTGAATAATACCCCGATATCAAAAGTTTTATACATTTTGTTGTGGTCGGTTTTGGGTATTTTGGGATCTTATTTGGTTGCTTGGTTCGGTATGCGAATCAATACCTATGCAAACTCCAGAACCTCTTTTGCATCACTGCAAGGAAAAGCTTTTCCGGTTATGCACTTACCGCTTCGTTCGGGTATGTCAATCGGCGTTTTATTGATCTGTGTTGAATTAATCATGATGATGATTATTTTGGTATTTGTTCCGCGTGATACGGCCGGCGCCTGCTTTATCGGTTTTGCTATCGGTGAATCTTTGGGTGCTTCAGCCCTGCGTATTTGCGGCGGTATCTTTACCAAAATTGCCGATATCGGTGCCGATTTAATGAAAATTATCTTCAAAATTGATGAAGATGATGCCCGTAACCCTGGTGTTATTGCCGACTGTACGGGTGATAATGCCGGCGATTCCTGCGGTCCGACGGCTGACGGTTTTGAAACTTACGGTGTGACCGGTGTCGCTTTAATCAGCTTTATCGTTTTGGCTGCAGGTGTAACCATAACGGCCGACGGTGCTTTATCAACCTATTTATGGGCTCCTGAACTGCGCGCTCGTTTGATTACATGGATTTTCGTAATGCGTATTGTTATGATTATGACATCAGTATTCTCTTACGCAATTAATAACTTCTTTGCTAAGAAAATTTACGGCGATTCGTCTTCATTCGATTTTGAACAACCGTTAACCAGCCTGATTTGGTTGACATCTTTAATTTCGATAGCCGTAACTTTCTTTATTTCATATCATTTGTTGCCGGCTTCTCAGTTCGGATTAAACGTTTGGTGGGAATTGTCGGTTATCATCAGCTGTGGTACATTAGCCGCAGCCATTATTCCGGAATTTACCAAAATATTCACATCTTCAAAATCTCAACACGTTGAAGAAGTTGTTAACGCCAGCCGCGAAGCCGGTGCTTCATTGAATATTTTGTCGGGTATTGTTGCCGGTAACTTCTCCGGTTTTTGGCAAGGTATTGTTATGGCCGGTTTAATGGCTGTTGCTTACATCACATCTAAAGGAGATATGAGTCAAATTATGATTTATCCGACGGTATTTGCATTCGGTTTGGTTGCTTTCGGTATGCTCGGTATGGGACCGATTACCATTGCCGTAGACAGCTACGGTCCGGTAACCGATAATGCACAATCCGTATTTGAGTTATCACAAATCGAAAACATCAAAGGTATCAAAAAAGAAATCAAAAAAGATTACGGCTTTGATCCGGATTTTGAACACGGTAAACATTTACTGGAAGCAAACGATTCAGCCGGAAATACATTTAAGGCTACATCTAAACCGGTATTAATCGGTACGGCGGTTATCGGTGCCACAACGATGATTTTCTCAATCATTTTGTTGTTACATCTTGAATTAAACTTGATTGATGCACGCGTACTTATCGGCTTATTGTTGGGCGGTTCGGTAATTTATTGGTTCTCCGGCGCAGCCATTCAAGCCGTTTCGACAGGTGCTTATCGTGCCGTAAACTATATTAAAGAGCACATTAAACTCGACACTAAAAAAGCCGCTTCGGTTGAAGATTCGAAGATTGTGGTTAAAATTTGCACACAATATGCGCAAAAAGGTATGCTCAATATCTTTATTGCTATTTTCTCGTTTGCAATTTCATTTGCATTCTTCGGACCTGAACTGTTTGCCAGCTACTTGATTTCAATCGCCATTTTCGGTTTGTATCAAGCCTTATTTATGGCAAACGGCGGTGGCGCTTGGGATAATGCCAAGAAAGTTGTCGAAGTTGACTTAAACGAAAAAGGTACCGAATTGCATGCCGCATCCGTTGTCGGTGATACGGTCGGCGATCCGTTTAAGGATACGGCTTCGGTTGCATTAAATCCGATTATTAAGTTTACGACTTTGTTTGGTTTGTTAGCCGCTGAAATGTCTGCCAAAGTATCGGAAACAAATCCGAATGCGGCATTGACGGTTGCTGTCGTATTCTTGCTGATCGGTCTGGTCTTTGTATGGCGTTCATTCTACGCAATGCGTATTGAAGCCAAAAAAGTCGACTGATAATTTAATGACTTAATAAGAAATACTCCGGCAGCGTAATGCTTTCGGAGTATTTTTTTGTCCGTTTATCGGCTTGACAAAGGTCAGTGTTTGCGTTTTAATAACATTAATAACTTAAAAATTTATATATTATGGATATTAAAGAATTAAGAGAGTACCTAAACCGCAAGACGTGGTTGGGACGGCGCATTTTTGGAAATTATTATTTGGCACATTACGGTCTCAAACGGCAAGAAGCACAGAATTTGATTGATAACAGAAATGCTACGGCGTTTGTCATTTACTATCGTAACGAAGATGATATCAAACATTTTTGGCAGGTGGCAAAAGAAGTTGACAGCATGGAGGAAGAGCTTGTAAACGCAATCGAGGATTTGCGCTTTTGCCGGCCGATCTCATGGCAATATGATTTTGTTGAAAATGTATCATCGCTCGTGGGTGTAAATTTGCTGCAAACCTTAGAAACAGGAGCCGTGGCAGATGCGTATTGTATGGCCAAAATCAACAAACTTAATCTTACAGATTTGATTGCTGATTTGGATACAAAATACGGTATGATTTTTGCCAGCACCGAACAAAAGATTAATCTGCTGCGACGCAATTTTTCTTTGCAACTGGAAACAATGGCTCCAAACAGTTATTATGGTAACAGTAAAGGGCTTAATTTTCGGGAACTTGTCGATCGCTATGTACCAATGTTTGGCGTAAAAGGTTTGGTTGAGGCGTTGAAAAAAGCGCATACGCCCGAAACGAAGCTGACATCCGATGAAAATACAGTTATGGCTATGGCCTACTATTCGCTGTATTTTCCCGAGGACGCCGACGGCATTGCCCCGCATGTTCCGGGACGTCTTACGGCAGCATGTGTGGCAGATCGCCTGGATAAAGAACAGATTTATCTGGAAAAGCTAAGGAATCAAGCCGGCCGATTCGGTAATGATGACGAAGATGATGCTAACGATGAAATTAAAAAAATTTTGGCGCAAACGCATAGTCCCGTCTATTTGGATCCGACCGAACGTTGCCTGATTGATGTGCAGTACGGCACATCTCCGCTATATGCGCATGTGTATATTGAAAAATTTCCGGAAGACGATTTGAATAATTCTCTGCCGGATTTTATTCAGTATAAAAAGGGATGTCTTTTTACGGTTGAATTTGTGGAAGATATCAAAGCGCTGGAGGTGGCTGAGGAATTGAACAAAAAGCTGAATGCCATTAAGCATGAACTTGTGCGTCTGGAAAAGGCTTGTGTTAAAAATCAGGATTTGTTAAACAATCCCCTGTTTCAAAGTCAATATCGCACAATGAAAAGACTACTTGGTACCTGCTTTTACATTTCTTAAAACGTCGGTTTAAAACCGGCGTTTTTTGTTATCTGCGCATTAGAAATATTATTTAAAATATATTGACGAACAAAATTAAGTTTGCTAGAACGGCGTCGAATTTTATCAGTTGCCGTTTTTTTATATGGAGTAAACTTATGGGTATTTTGGATTTTGTAAAAACTTATGACAGTACGCAGTTTTTCGGGGCATTTGTGGTTTTGTTCGCCATTATTGATATTATCGGCACATTACCGGTAGTCTTAAATTTGCAACATAACGGACGTACAATCAGTGCATCACGCGCTTCGATTATATCGCTATGCCTGTTTATCGGTTTTATGTATATGGGAAAAGCATTTTTAAGTCTGTTTAATTTGGATGTTTCGTCATTTGCGGTTGCCGGTTCGATTATCGTGTTTATTTTGGCGATGGAAATGGTTTTGGATATTGAAATTTTCCATTCCGATAAAGCGGTATCAAATGACGCCACATTTACGCCGGTTGTCTTTCCGCTGATTGCCGGTGCCGGCTCGTTTACGACATTATTATCAATCCGTTCGCAATATTCGGATTTTAATATCATATTGGCCATTATTGCCAACGTCATAATTGTTTATGCGGCCTTAAAATCATCACGGAAATTGGAAAAGATATTATCTCCGGGGATTATTTGCATCTTTCAAAAGGCATTCGGCATTATTTTATTGTCAATTTCGGTGAAATTATTTACTTCGAACATCACAATAATCATTAATGAAATGATGCAAACCATAGGCTGATTATTCACCGCGAATCAAATCGTATGAAGCTTCCCATCCGCTGTTATGGGAGGCTTTTTTGATGTATTTGATGTTGTTTTTGTCGGCAACAAAATTTTCGGTAATGGAGGGCACGATATTAGTGTCTTTTTCACCGACATAGTGAATCTGATTAAATTTGGCATATTCGATTCGGTATTTTGCCAAATCATCGGACAAACTCAGCGGGATAATCTGATGATAGTCGGTCCAACTTTTAACATCCAAGTTGCCGGCAACGGTAACCAATTTTTGAATTTTGAGATTATTGTATTTGACGGCAATTAAACCGGCAATCTGGGCACCGCCCGAAAAGCCGACCAGTGTTATCGGTTGCGCACCGCTTAATGATTTTACGGCTTCGTATTCGGCCTGTGTAACCTCAGCGGAAAAACGAGCCGTTGACCAATATTCGGATTTGCACATACCATCCTTAACATATTGGCAAGGCCGAGCCAGATAAATAACATTCGGGTGCATATCGCCGAAAGCAATTTCGCGCAGCATTATTCCGCGCGGTGTCGGATTATAACTGACACTGCCGTCAGCCCGAAAGGCGGCTCCGTCACCTTCTATATAAATTTTATAAGGCAATTTCGGTTGAGTTATTTTTTGCCACGATGCCAACTTGAATGTGGATGTCTGAATTTCTTTGTACTCAAATTCGGGCGGAACGGTTAGGGTTCGACAACCGCACAGCATGGAACATACAAAGATTGTAAATTTTTTCATGATTACATCATCATATTATATTTGAGGTTACCCGGTACTTCGTTTTCTTCAAAATGGGCATCGCCCAAATAAGACAATGTGTAACTGTAAACCAAAAATCCGTAAGGGTTAAGCAGACGGTCTTCGACACGTTTGAAACGCAAGCCTTTATCATAGCCTACGCGCACCACGGCACGCCATATATCAACTTTAGGACGCGGATTCTCATTGGTAATATCATAGGTTTTGAATTCAACCATCCACATCGAGAGAGAAACGTGCTTAGTCCATATAATTTCAACATAACGCTGTAAACCGATGCTTTTGAATTGGTTATCGACAATACTGGCATCTTGTTTTTCAAATTCCGAAAAAATTTCTTCGGTAGAATACCAATATAAAATAGAATTTTTACGCCATCTGTCTTTTAATTCGGCATAATCTTCGGTTACGGTATAGCGCAACATAATATAGTCACGCAGATATTGTTCGGCAATTAATTCGCTGGCAAAAAAAGGTATTTCATCACGTTGCATAAGTTCGAGCTGATTTGTTTCGGTATTGATACGGAACAGCTCCGGTGTGACGTGAAAACATGGCAACATAAGGTAAAGCACGCAAGACAGCAACATATTAAAGCAAATACTTAAACAAGTGACAATAACCAGAAAACGTGATGTCCATAAATAACGGCGTTCAGGAAACGCATCAACGTGGATTTTTTCCGGAAAATATCCCAATTGGTCCGGAGATTCTTTTTCTTTGTACTTAAATAATGTGCCTAAAATTGAAACCATGGTCGATTCTTACCTTTATTTTAACATTATAGCACATAATAATATTAAAAGTGTAATAAAATGTTAATTTTTAGCGATTATTATAGCCATAGATTATAGACGATAAAAAGGACAAGAATATGAAAAAATTGCTTTGTTTGCTTGTTGGTGCGGTCAGTATTGTTTCTTGTACAAAAAACAATAAGCAATATGCCGATGCTCAAGAACAGCCGGATGCCGCTTATTATTCGGATTGGGATAATGCCATCCGCTATGATGCAGATATGCAAAATATGTATGCCAAGTCGCCGACTAAAATTGAAAAGCCGCTGGACATGTATATGACCATGGCTTTGGCGGTTAAGTATAACTATACCGGACGTATGATGCGCTATCAGGAAAGTCTGCAAAAATCAGGTAAGGCCGCTTATTCGGCACTTCCGGAAATTGTTTCGAATGCAGGCTATGTTAATACCAATTACAGCGAAACCAGTCCGGATTTGAAGGTCGCTTGGAATATTTTGGATTTAACGACATTATATTATATGAGATCAGATCCGCTTTTGCAGCAACATGTTGCGACCGAAGAAAGCCGTAAGGTTATTCAGAATATTTTGCAGGAAGCTCGTGTTTTGTACTGGAAAGCCTTGACGGCTCAGCGCTTGTTGCCGGTTATTGATGATACAATCGAACATATTACTTTGGACGTTGATGAAATGAACGTCAAAGCCAAAGAACTGGCCGAACAGGGGAAAAATCCGGAAACGGAACAACTCGTGACCAAACGTAAATATATGGAAGCCGTTAAAAAACTTTCTAACTTAAAGCGTGAAATGGAAACGGCTCATGAACGTTTGGCATCGTTGATGGGTATGCACCCGCAAACACAGTTTACGCTCGTCGGTAAAGAATACGGTAATTTCACATTGCCGGAAATCAAATCGAATCTTTCCCGTTTGGAATGGTTGGCCTTAACCAATCGTCCGGAATTAAAGGTTCATAATTTGTTGACAAGTGCCGATGATTTGGAACTCATTATCAATGATTTCCGTGAAGATAACGGCAGCAATTATAAAAGTAATCCGGCTGCCTATAACCAAAAATGGTGCAGCGCCGCTAAAGAAGTTTCGATGTCGGTTTATGAGGGTCAACGCATTCAGGGTTTGAGCGAAAAGATTTTGAACGATTTACGTCGTCAGCGCATGACTTCGCTAATTTTGAACCAAGTTTATATTGCATGGGCACGTTATACTTCGTCAGTTGAAGATTACCAGATTGCGCTTGAAATTGCCGGTGCATCCGAAAATATTGCCGAAGATATTACTGCAGCTAACGGTAGCCATGCTGAAAAGAGCCAATTGGAAGCCGCTCGTGCCATCGGTGATGAAACCAAAGCTTCATTGGCTTATGTGGATATGCAGGACGCACTAGGTGCTTTATATGCCACCATCGGTTTAGATGCGGTTCCGTATTATATGTTAAACGAATCGCCGTCACGGATTGCTTTGGCTTTGCGTGATACTCTTGAAAAATGGCGTAACGGTGATTTTGTACCGGATAATCGTCCGTATTTGATGGATATCCCGACACATCGTCCGCCGGTTAATCTTTCTTCGGATATTTTGTTGCCGGATGCAACATACCATACGGGCGAACACATCAATATCGTTATTCCGGCCTCGACTTTCAGCAAGATGGATTGGAAACTGGGTGATTTTTCAACCAAAGCCGGTTTAATCGACGATTCGCCGTTACCGAAGTTTTTGAAATATAATCCGGAAAAACTCACGTTCAGCGGTGTTGCCATGCCGGGAGACAACGGTCGTTATCCGATTAAAATCTATGCAATGGATGAAAAGAATAATATTGCATACTTGAACTTTAACTTAACGATTATCGATTCGTATGTTCCGTCTATAAATGTTCGCGGTCTGAACAGAGGTCGTGCCGCAACTGTGATGAAGAGTTGCAACGGCAGTCAGTGCAAAGATGAAGATTTGGACAGTGTTCAGGTTTATGCACCGATTCGCGATCCGCGATAATTACAAATCATTATGTGTAAAACAAAGAATCTGCCCGCAAAAAGGCAGATTTTTTGTTTTAATAAATTAGAATCGCAAAGCAGATAAAATTTGCTATTTTTATTAGAGTAAAACTTCATAAACAGGTCATTTTAAAAAATATAAAAAAGAATAATCAAAATATTACGGGTAAATCGTTGTTTTGTAATATAAGAAATATCCGTTTACCATATTAATATTTGTTAATAACTTTATCCACCGCTGTGAAAATATCTATGAAAAATTTTTTATTGTATTTTTAGTATGTTATGGATTTCACATATCAAGTTTTCCGTAAATTTTACACTAAGGCAAAAAAAATTTGCTTGTCGCAAAATTTTATTTTTTGCAAAATGATTTTCAAGCGACAAGTCATCAGACTTTAACAATTACAATTTAGCTTTCAACACAATATGTTGTTATTTATTTTTTTAACTTGACTATATATTGTATGTTTTTTAATTGTTTATTAAATACTGTTATGTAATCTTGACACAAAATAAATAATCAATTTTAGGAGGATAAAAATGGCCGAAGAGCAAACCAAACATCTTGACAGCATAAAATCAAAGGTTCAATCCGTGACCAAAAGAGACGGAACATTGGCTGACTTTGACAGCAGCAAAATTTATAATGCCATCTTAAAAGCAGCCGCTTCTACCAATGAATTCGGCGAAGCCGATGCGTTGCTCATTACCGCACAGGCAATGAAAGTTATTAATTATAAATTTGCCGAAACCGTTCCGTCGATTGAACAAATTCAAGATGTGGTTGAACAGGCCTTAATTTCTTCTAACTATGTTAATACGGCAAAAGCCTATATTTTGTACCGTGACCAACGTAATCGTATGCGTGCCGATAAAAAAGTTATGGTTGATGTTGAAAGCTCGATTAATGAATATTTGGAAAAACTCGATTGGCGCGTTAATGCCAATGCCAACCAAGGTTACTCTAACGGTGGTTTGATTTTGAATGTATCCGGTAAAGTTACGGCTAACTACTGGTTGAGTCACGTTTATCCGTCCGAAGTCGGTGAAGCTCACCGCAACGGCGATATCCACATTCACGATTTGGATATGTTGGCTGCATATTGTGCCGGTTGGTCCTTGAAAAACTTATTAAAAGAAGGCTTTAACGGCGTTCGCGGTAATGCTGAAGCTAACCCGCCGAAGCACTTATCCGCTGCCACCGGTCAAATGGTAAACTTTATGGGCACACTGCAAAACGAATGGGCCGGTGCGCAAGCTTTCTCTTCGGTTGATACCTATTTGGCACCATACGTTAAAAAAGATAACTTATCATACAAAGAAGTTAAACAATGCATGCAGGAACTGGTTTATAACTTGAACGTTCCGTCTCGTTGGGGTTCGCAAACACCGTTTACCAACTTTACGTTTGACTGGGTATGCCCTGAAGATTTAAGAGATCAACATCCTTGTATCGGCGGCCATATTGCCGGTCACGATGACAGCTTTATGCCGATTATCGAAGGTCAGGAAGAAATGCCTTTCACTTACGGCGATTGCCAAAAAGAAATGGATATGATTAACCGTGCATATATCGAAGTTATGATGGAAGGCGATGTTATGGACCGTCCGTTTACCTTCCCGATTCCGACATACAATATGACACCGGATTTTCCGTGGGATGATGAAAAATCTCAACTCTTGTTTGAAATGACAGCCAAATACGGTATGCCTTATTTCCAAAACTTTATTAATTCGACATTGAAACCGGGACAAATTCGTTCAATGTGTTGCCGTCTGCAACTCGATTTGCGTGAGTTGTTGGCCAAAGGTAACGGCTTATTCGGTTCAGCCGAGCAAACAGGCTCTATCGGCGTTGTAACGTTTAACTGCGCACGTTTGGGTTATGTATACAAAGGCAATGAAGCCGGATTATTTGCCCGTGTAGATGAATTGCTCAATATTGCCCGTACATCGCTTGAAATTAAGCGTAAAGTTATTCAACGTCTGATTGACAATGGTCTGTATCCGTACACAAAACGTTATTTGGGAACACTTCGTAATCACTTCTCGACCATCGGCGTTAACGGTATTAATGAAATGATTTTGAACTATACCAACGGCGAGCATGAAGTGGCTGATCCGTGGGGCAAGGCTTTTGCCGAAAAATTCTTGGACTACATTCGCGCCAAATTGATTAAAATCCAAGAAGAAACCGGCCACATGTATAATTTGGAAGCCACACCGGCCGAAAGTGCGACCTATCGTTTTGCCCGTGAAGATAAAAAACGTTACCCTGGCATCATTCAAGCCGGCACCAAAGAAGATCCGTATTATACAAACTCTTCGCAACTGCCGGTCGGCTATACCGATGATCCGTTTGAGGCTTTGGAATTGCAGGCATCTTTGCAATCTAAGTACACCGGCGGTACCGTATTGCACTTGTATATGAGCCAAAGAATTTCTTCGGCAAAGGTATGCGGCGAACTGATTAAAAAGGTTCTGACCAACTATCGTCTGCCATATATTACTATAACACCGACATTCTCAATTTGTCCGAAGCACGGCTATTTAGCCGGTGAACATAAGTTCTGCCCGCTTTGTGACGAAGAAAAGAAGGCGGCAAAATTAAAAAACTTAAAAGCAAGTAATGTTGCTTAAAAAAGAACAATATGGAATAACAAATAAACTTAGAGGACACTATATAATGACAAACACAATCAATTTTGAAGATGTAAAATTAACCGATGCCGAAAGACAACCTTGCGAAGTATGGACCCGTGTTATGGGCTATCATCGTCCGGTTAGCGAATTTAACAGAGGTAAAAAATCAGAGTATTACTCTCGTAAATGCTTTGTTGAAGATAAGGCTGTTATGCACATGTCTTTAGAGGGTAACTGCGGTTGCGAATTGGCTGCTGCCGAATAAGCAACAACTGTAAAGTTCAGGCGATATTGAGTTTTTCAGTATCGCCTTTTTTAATAGGTAAGGACGGATAAATGGCAGAAAATTTAATTAATATCGGTGATATTGAAAAGTTCAGTATTGTCGACTGGCCGAACAAAATCGCCGTTGTGGCTTTTTTGCAAGGTTGTCCGTGGCGTTGCCCGTTTTGTTATAACCAATCGTTGCAAGATTTTAAGGTCGAAGGCAATGCTTCGTGGGATAATTTGTTGCATTTGCTGGAGCATCGCAAAGGCGTGGTTGACGGCGTGGTGTTTTCCGGCGGTGAGCCTTTGATGCAAGCAAATTTGGCTGAGGCGATGGAAATTGTGCGCAATATGGGGTTCGAGGTCGGTATGCATACCGGCGGCTACAATCCTGAAGCTTTAGAAAAAGTTATCTCAAAGCTTTCGTGGATAGGTTTTGATATTAAAGCGCCGTTTGATGCTGAAAAGTATAAAATCGCAACCGGCGGATTCGGTGATGTCGAAAAAATTAAACAAAGTCTGGATATAGTCTTGAAATCCGGAATTAATTTTGAGTGTCGCACAACTTGTGATCCGCGAATTTTAGATTGCGAAGATTTGTATCAAATTGCCGATACACTCGCATTTTTAGGTGTTAAAGAATACTATATTCAGAAATATCGTCCGATTCCGAGCGATACGGCAACACCGGAATCCGAGTGTGAAAAATTTTTCAAAGATGAAAAGTTAGCCGCTTATTTGAAGTCAAAATTTGCAATTTTCGATATGCGCAAATAAAACCGGTAAGGGAACTCGAAAGAGTTCCTTTTTTTTGTTGCGAACATTCATGGTCAGCGAAATATCTTCAAAAACAAATTGATTTTTGACAAATTGCAGTTATAATATGTCTAATTCCACTACAAATTATGTATGCCATTTGAATATTTTTATAAAGTCATAGGCATTTTTTGCATAATTTGTAGTTTTTTTTAAGAACAACCTTAAAAACTATAAAGATATGGTAAAATCAATTTTCGCAGCTCTCATCGCTGCTATCGTGCCTGTGGCATTAATCATCTGGGTGGGGTATAACAGTGAGTTTTATGCAGGCATAGCTGCAGGGTTAACTCTTATATTGTCAGTGTATAAGGCAAGAGAAGAGGAACCTGGCGGAGCTTTCCTGCTATCGGGACTCTTGGCCGCATCAGTAGCTGTTTTCTATGTTGTTCTTTGCATGTGTGTGCAGAATAGTATAGAAGATATGCCATTGTTGTGTGGCTCAGTGATGTATGCCATCCTGTTTTGGAGATTTTGTCTGTATACATGCAGACACAACATTTCCAAAAAGAAGTATGCCGTCTGTGCAGCCATCATGGGATTGCTGTTTGACACGGCCTTCTTGGGGTTGTTGTACACAACGTGCAGCACAAAATGGTTCTGTTTAGGCGTAGGTTTCATTGCAGGTATCTACCTGAGCAAAGCCCTTAAAAAATAAATATTGCAGTGCCTCTGGTCCTCCGTGATTAGTGGCACTGCTTCTTTTTATGCCGTTTTTTCTTGTTTTTTTACGTTCATAACTTTGATTTTATGCTTGGTAAAATTTGCGATTCGGGCTATATTTGAGAGAATTTGAAAATACTTTTTAAAGAGGAAATAATGACTGAATTAACCGAAGAACAATATATTGAGGGCGAACAAGCTTATAATGCCGATTCTATTAAGGTTTTGCGCGGTTTGGATGCCGTACGCAAAAGACCGGGTATGTATATCGGTGATACCGATGACGGATCGGGCTTACATCACATGATTTACGAAGTTTTGGATAATGCTATTGATGAGGCTTTGGCCGGTTATTGTGATAAAACAGTTGTTATTCTTAATCCGGACGGTTCGGCAACCATTCGCGATAACGGACGCGGTATGCCGGTTGATACCCATAAAGAAGAGGGTGTTTCCGCAGCCGAAGTTATTATGACCGAATTGCACTCCGGCGGTAAGTTTGATAACAATTCATATAAAGTTTCGGGTGGTTTGCACGGTGTGGGCGTATCGGTTGTTAACGCTCTGTCTACTTGGTTGAAACTGCGTATTTGGCGTAATGATAAAGAATATTTTGCCACTTTTGCCGACGGTAATGTTGTGGAACACGTTCATGTTGTGGCCGATGCACCGAACAGACACGGTACCGAAGTAACATTTTTGCCGTCGCCGAAAACTTTTACGCAAACCGAATTTAATTTTGAAACATTGGAACGTGCCATCAGAGAAAAAGCTTTCTTAAACTCCGGTGTTTACCTCAAGCTTATTGATAATCGCGGCGCCGAACCGCGTGAAATCGATTTCCATTATGAAGGCGGCTTGCAGGCATTTGTTAATCACTTAAATAAATCAAAATCACCGTTGCACGAAAACTGCATCAATATTCACGGCGAAAGCAACGATATTATGGTTGATGTATCACTGCAGTGGACCAATTCGTATAACGAATCAATGTTGTGCTTTACCAACAATATTCCGCAAAAAGACGGTGGTACACACTTGGCCGGTTTCCGCGGCGCTTTAACCAGAACGCTTAATTCGTATATTCAGGAAAACGGCCTTTTGAAGAAGGACAAAGATATTATTACCGGTGAAGATATGCGCGAAGGTTTAACTTGTGTATTGTCGGTCAAAGCTCCGGATCCTAAGTTTTCTTCACAAACCAAAGATAAACTCGTTTCATCCGAAGTTCGCCCGGTTGTCGAGGGTGTTGTCGGTGATAAATTAAAAGAATGGCTCGATGAACATCCGGCCGAAGCAAAAGCTATTGTCGGCAAAATCGTTGAAGCCGCATCGGCTCGTGAAGCTGCCCGTAAAGCTCGTGAGTTAACCCGTCGTAAAGGCGTTTTGGATATTGCTTCTTTACCGGGAAAATTAGCTGACTGCTCCGAAAAAGATCCGGCATTATCTGAAGTATTTATCGTCGAGGGAGATTCCGCCGGTGGTTCCGCTAAACAGGGACGTGATCGTAAATATCAAGCCATTATGCCGCTTAGAGGTAAAATTTTGAACGTTGAACGTGCCCGTTTTGATCGTATGTTAAGTTCGGCTGAAATCGGCATGATGATTACCGCATTCGGTACCGGAATCGGCCGCGATGACTTCGATGCCGATAAGTGCCGCTATCACAAAATCATAATCATGACCGATGCCGATGTCGATGGTGCGCACATCAGAACCTTGCTTTTGACTTTCTTCTATCGTCAAATGCCGGAATTAATCCGCCGCGGTTACGTTTATATTGCTCAACCGCCTTTGTATAAAGCTAAACGCGGTAATTCGGTTATTTACATTAAAGACGATCGCGAAATGGAAGATTATTTGATTCACGGTGGTTGCGAAGAAGGTTATTTGCAAACAGCTAACGGTGAAAGATTAATCGGACAAGATTTAATCAGCTTTGTTGAAAGTACCAAAAAGGCTAACAGCATGATTAAAGCTCTGACATTGAAAGCTCCGGAAAAAATTATCGAACAAATGGCTATTTGCAATTTGTTTGATCCTGCTGTTCTAACCGACAAAGTTCGTTTAACCGATAAAATCAATCAAATGGCTGCTAAACTGGATACTTTGGAAGCTGAGTATGATCGCGGTTGGAAAGCCGAAATTAATGCTGAAAACAGTATCGTATTCTATCGCGTTCTGCGCGGTGTTAAAGAAGAACACGTTATCGGCGCCAACATTTTGGAAAGTCCGGAAGGCAAAGTTTTGTGCGATATGCATGACTTCTTAACCGAAAACTTTGCAACTTCATTAAAGTTAATGACCAAATCTTTGGGTGAAAAGCGTGTTGACGGTCCGGTAAGCTTGATGAATGCCGTCACCGCTGCCGGTAAGAAAGGTATTTCTATCCAGCGCTATAAAGGTTTGGGCGAAATGAACCCTGAACAATTGTGGGAAACTACGCTTGATCCGGAGGCTCGCTCTTTGCTGCAAGTTAAGATTGACAGCGAAGAAGAAGCTGATGAGGCATTCTCTACTCTGATGGGTGATGTGGTTGAACCGCGTAAGGAATTCATCCAAGAAAATGCCTTAAAGGTTCAGAATTTGGACATCTAATTAAGACGGATTCTTGTAAAAAAATAACCCCGCTGCCTAAAACAGCGGGGTAAAATTTTAAGAGAAAATGATTATTTTTGCGGAGCCAAAATCATGGTCATTTGGCGACCTTCCAATTTCATTTCCGAATCGACTTTACTGATATCTTCTAAATCTTCAAGAAATTGATTTAAGATTTGTTTGCCCATATCATTGGCGCTAAGTTCGCGTCCCTTGAAACGCATTGTAAATTTAACCTTATTTCCTTGTTCTAAAAATTTTTTGGCTTGTTTTACTTTTACTTCATAATCATGAGATTCAATGCCCGGACGCACTTTTAATTCTTTAATTTCGACAATTTTTTGATTTTTCTTGGCTTCGTTTTTGCGTTTTTGCTGTTCATAGCGGTATTTACCGAAATCCAAAACCTTGCATACCGGCGGAACGGCTTGCGGTGAAATTTCGATCAAGTCTAAACCTTCTTCGTCGGCGATTGCCAAAGCTTCTTGAATAGAAACAATACCGCGGTTTTCATTATTGGCGTCAATTAAGCGTACCTGTTTTGCTTTAATATTTTCATTGATGAGTACTTCATCATCGTTGCGTTGTGTGTCGACCATATGTCGTATCTATACCTCCTATAAAAATTAAACGACTCTTTTATAATACAAAACAAATTAATATTATCAAGTAAATTCGATTCTATTGTTTGTAAATATCCGAATCATTTTATGGTGATTTGAAAACAGAATCGATCGTCAACCGATTCCGAATCGCACGCCATATATTATATATAAAGTGTATTAAAATGTGCTTAATATACTAAAAATAAAATTATCCGCAAAAAATGGTAACGAAAAAACAAATAATTATAAAAAAAATGCAAAAAAAATAAAAAAAATATGAAAAAAGGTGTTGACATTTGGAAAGGGATATCATATA
>CAMVHF010000006.1 GCA_947167235.1 uncultured Alphaproteobacteria bacterium | reverse complement strand
TGACCGTATTCGATGAAGAATTGAAAAACAGATATCGTGTTGCTAAACGTTATGACAACGAACTCAGCTCTTATTACGGCAAACAAAAGATTTTGGATAACTGCCAATCTGCCTATGCTTTGTACACCATTCATTGTGAAGACAGAGATGAATTGATGTCTTACTTAAAAGCTAACGGTATTCCGTGCGGTGCTTACTACCCGCGTCCGGTTAACACACAAACCGCTTATGCTAAGTGGAACACACGTTCTTTACCGGTTTGCGAAAAATTATCCAAGACCGTTTGCAGCATCCCGATGACTCCGTATTTAACTGACGAACAGTTAGACTACATCATCTCAAAGATGAACGAATTTGCTGCCGAAAAAATGAAAAAAGCCGCATAATTTAAACTTATGGTCACACATGAAGCAGCCTGTCAAAAGGCTGCTTTTTTTTATTTTAATTTGCATTTATCCCTTTATTGTGATATAATACAGTTATCTACAATATCATTATTGAGGAATCATAATGGAAGACGATAATACACCTTTATCAGCAGGGGAAGAATGCTGTTTTGAAGAAAACGGAAAATTGGTATTTGATCCGTCCAGAAAGAATGTTGATTTATCTGAGAAATCTGATGAAGAATTAAATGAAATTTGCAAAATAATTCCTCAATGCGATGAAATTTACATTGAATGTAAAGAATTATCCTCTGTTAAGGACTTAAAATTTAAGGATAATGCCGCTGTTTATTTGGGCGGTGTTGAAGACTTACCTTATAATTTGGATATATCCAACTGTTCGGTAATTGATATGAGCGGGCGTGATTTAAGCAAAATACAGCCGCAAAAGCTTCAAGAAGATTCTTCTTTTATTTATACACACAGATTGAGTACAGGGCTCGGAATGAGCACCATTCCTCCGTTTAGTGACAATATTGATATCAGTCAATGCTCTAGCGTTACCATCAATGGGGCAGATTTATGTAATGTTCCAAACCTGAAATTTAAAAACGATGCCAAAGTCAGCTTGTCGGGTTGTACGAATCTTCCCCAGAATCTGGATGTGTCAAAACTAAACGAGATAAACCTCTCATATTGTGATTTAGCTCATGTAAAGGACTTAAACTTCAAGGATGGTGCGATCGTTAATTTATCGGGCTGCACGAATTTTCCTCATGATCTGGATATCAGTCATTGTCGTGAGGTTCATTTATCTGAATGCGATTTGGCGGAAATTAACAATCTAAAATTTTCCGAAAATTCAGATGTAAATCTTTCGAAATGTCGTAATATTCCGGAAAATATCGATATCAGTAACTGCAAGAGCATTAACTTATCCGCATGTGACTTAGCAGGTGTGAAAAACTTGGAATTCAAAGAAGGTGCAAGCGTCAATTTATCGGGTTGTACAAATCTTCCACAGGATCTTGATTTCAGTAATTGTGATGTTGTTGACTTAAGCGGATGCGATTTGGCAAACCTTAAAAACTTAAAGTTCAAAGAAGGTGCAAAGGTCAATTTATCAGGTTGTACGAATATACCTAAAGATATTGATGTAAGTAATTGCAGTGAAATTAACTTGTCTAAGTGCAATTTGCAACATATTGATGAATTGAAGTTGCAAGATGGTGTCAAATTAAATTTATCGCATGCATCTTCGTTGCCTCAAAGCGTAGATTTTTCGAAATGTTCCGTATTGAATCTATTCAGTTGTGATCTGACACAAATTAATGATCTGAAATTTCGCGAAGGAGCAAAAGTCAATTTACAGGGATGCACCGTTCCGGATGGTTTAGATGCCAGCATGTGTGCGGAAATATGGTTAGCTCCTAAAAATATTGATAAAGTCTCAACCGGCAATGCGCATGTCGATGTCGGCGGTATAGGCTATAAGTCAATCGATTTCAGTAAGCTCAATAGTTTTTCTTTGGGTGAAGGTCATGATAAAATTTTAGGTAATTCCTGGATAAATTACACGTGTATGAAAGAATATATATTCAGGGATCAACAACAGTATGATGACTTCATAAAAAATGGTGGAACAATACGTGAAGGTATTACAGTTTCTTATTCCGGTTATCAAGAAAACACCAAACAGACGATGAAAGATGATGCCCAAACAGCAAAGGAATTAGGGCAATACAGAGTTAAAAAAATTAAAGAGCAACAAAATTCCTCTAACATTAAAGAAAATGCTCGGACAAATCAATCAGCGCAAACTCCGAAATCAAAAACGCATCAACTTTTACATAATCATGACGAGAAAAAATTTACTCATCCTAACGATGCGACCAAAGTTAGTAACATGTACTACCTGGCAAACCGTTTGCAGCGGCATATCTAATCAACAAAAAATCGGCTCTTTCTTTGAGAATATCCGTCGTGCCAGTCGGAGTTCTTGTTTATTTTATAGATAAATTCAGTCTTTGAAATAGTAATTGGGAATCCGGTCGAATTTATCTTTTAATTTTTGATACGCTTCGGAAATCTGTTTAAACTTTTCCTCGGCATTTTGGTCTTCTTTATTAATATCCGGATGATATTTTTTAGCCATTTTTTTATACTGTTTTTTCAAATTTTCCGGATTGATTTCTTTAAGGCTCATTTCCAGAATCTGCACGTATTTACGTTCTTCAACGGTAAAATAAATGCCATCGTCCGAATATTCGCCGTTACTGTCCGAATTGCGTGTATATCCGGTATCGAAAAACGAAGCATCTTCCCATAAATCATACCCGAACTGATAGTGAATTTTTGATTTATACCCCTGACGAAAGTGCATACGACGTTTTAATTCTTCGGCCTCTTCATCCGGATTGGTGCCGTCGTAATAATTCCATTTGGCATTATACTCCTGAACGTGCTTAAGACAGAACCAGTAATATTCTTTTAAGCGTCGATCTTTCGGTGCACGATATTCACCTTTTTCGGTGCAACCGGAATGGTCACACTGATGAACTTCATTTTCGTTTTGCGGCGCATAATATTTCTTGGTTCGTTTAATCATAAATTCTTTCTTTCAAGCACTCTTATCAATGTAACCCTGTTTATAAACAAAGGCAAGAAATTTGCAAAATATTTTTGCTAAGATATCATACAGTTAAAGGAGATTTTGTATGCCCGAATTACCGGAAGTCGAAACTATTAAAAATACCGTAGCCGCAGCCGTTGACGGTGCCGTTATTCTGGATGTAATTGTTAATCAGCCTAAATTAAGGATATCGATTCCTGCCGATTTTACAAAGCGAATCGTCGGTGCACGAATCACATCATTTAAGCGAATCGCCAAATATATGCTGATAAACTTAAATAACGGACAAACGATTATCTGGCATTTCGGTATGAGCGGTAAAATCAAAATCGAATCGCAAATGCCTACAACATTTGAAAAACATGATCATCTGATTATAACCACCGACAAAGGCATACTAATCTATAATGATCCACGGCGTTTCGGTCTGGTTACTTTATGCGAATCCGGCAAACTCAAACAGCATAAATTATTCAAACATCTCGGTCCCGATCCGTGGGATAGCGAATTTAATGCCGATTATTTAATACAAAAATTTAAGGCTAAAAAAGTACCGATTAAAATTGCCCTTCTGAATCAGGAAATTATATGCGGAATCGGCAATATTTACGCTTCCGAAATTTTATATCATGCGCAAATCCTGCCGAATCGAGCTGCCGAATCGATAAACAAGCATGAAGCCGAGCTTATCGTAAAATTTACCCGACAAGTTTTGGAAGAAGCCATTAAAGCCGGCGGCTCAACAATTCATGACTATAAAAAACCCGATGGAGACATTGGATATTTTCAACAAAAACATTGCGTTTATAACAAAACAGGGCAAAAATGTCCTCAGTGTCGTTGCAATATCGCTAAAACCGGCGGTATCCGAAAAATCGTATTGGGCGGACGCTCGACTTTTTATTGCGGCACTTTGCAAAAATAGGAGATGTGTTATGCGTAAAATAATAAGCACCTTTATATTTGCCGCATTATTACTGTCGGTTAATCCGGCACAGGCAACACAGTTTATCGACGGTATGGATGATGTACCGTTACCTGACGGTATGACACAGATCACTCAAGATGATTTTTCATTCGGCAACGAAGAGACACGGCTTTTGGAAGCACACTTGACCGAAATACGTTCTAAAAATGCCCCGAAAATTAAATTTGCAAAAATCAGCGAATTTTATCAGGAGTCGCTACCGCAACTCGGTTGGATATATCAAGGGAATCGAGGAAATGACCTCTTGTTCTACCGTGACGGAGAGACTTTGGAAGTCGTCAGAGAATCCGTTTCACCGCTGATTGTACGCATTACGGTCAAAACAAAGCCGTAAAATCATAAAAAATTGTAAAAAATTAGTTGACTTTATAGCTTTGTCGTGGTTATAACATTCACCAGAATATATTTGTATTAACAGTTTTATAGGAAGAAAAATATGGCCAATCATAAATCGGCAAAAACAAGAATAGTAAGAAATAACAAGCGTGCCGTAATCAACGGTGCACGCAGAAGTCGTGTCAGAACATTCGTTAAAGCAGTTGATGCTTTAATCGCAGCTAAAGATAAAGAAGGCGCAGCTAATGCTTTCAAAACTGCTGAATGTGAAATGATGAGAGCAGCCCAAAAAGGTATCTTCAAAAAGAATATGGCTTCTCGTACTATTTCTCGTTTAGCTCAAAAAATTAAAGCTCTTTAATTTTATTTAAAGACATATACAATTCAAAATGCAAATCGATTCCGATGGATATTGATTTGCATTTTTTTGTTTATAATCATTAAGTTATCATGCGACTCTATGTAAAAACGTTGTCAAGATAATTAATTACAATGTTCTTAAAATGTTCTATTGAATTTTATTTTTTTACTGTTAACAATTTATTTACGTTCTCACTGATGTGAAAAATTGAAATCTTTAAGGATTTTGAATTTGAGTGAAACAAATTGTTTGGTGTTTTATCTTTATGTTTCCGAATAATATTTTAAGCCGTACGGTTTAAATATTGGGAACAGGCGGGATAAAATGCAGAACCTTTCGGTGCCTATACTAAATAATTAAGAATGTGTGCCGAAAATTTGTTTTGTAGTGGTAATTTTTTAATATGGACAGGAAATATGGCTGAAGAAGCAATCTATAATGAATTAGAATTATCAATTAACGAACAATGGGATGAAATTTGTAGTCAGTTAAAAATGGAATTCGGTGCCACCGCTTTTGACAGTTGGTTGAAGCCTTTAAGCGTCAGCTCGTTTGATAACGGTGTTATGAATATTTGTGCGCCGACAACCTTTATGAAAAATTGGGTTATCGCACATTATTCCGACAGAATCCATCGTATTTGGGAAAGAAAGAATCCGGCAATCAAGCAAGTTAACTTTATTGTTCAAAATCTTTCAACCGGTGCAACCGTTAATAATATCGACAGTTCGCTGATTAAGCGTGTACCGTCGACGCCGACTTCACAAAGTCTGTATGGTTTTAATAATGTTGCCAACACATATAACGAAACCGAACCGTATTTCGGATCAAAATTAAACACAGCCTACACTTTTGACAACTTTGTTGTCGGCAAAACCAATGAATTTGCCTATGCCGCCGCCCGCAAAGTTGCCGAATCCAGAAACATTTCGTTTAATCCGCTGTTTTTATATTCCGGTGTCGGCTTGGGTAAAACACACTTAATGCATGCTATTGCGCAACACATTAAACAAAATGATCCGACTCGCACAGTCGTTTATATTTCCGCCGAACAGTTCCTTTATAAGTTTGTCAATGCTTTGCGCTATAAAGATACCGATGCGTTCAAAGAACAATTCCGTTCGGTTGATGTGTTAATGATTGATGATGTTCAATTTTTGGCTAACAAAACCAAAACACAAGATGAGTTTTTCTACACCTTTACATCGTTAATCGAAAGCGGCAAACAAATTATTCTTTCGGCAGATAAATCGCCTAATGATTTGGACGGTATCGAATCGCGCTTAAAGTCTCGTTTGAACAGCGGATTGGTTGCCGATATTATGCCGACGGATTTTGATTTGAGATTAGGTATTTTGCATAAAAAAGCCGAGCAGTTCGGAATTACATTACCGGAAAACGTTGCCGTCTTTTTAGCGCAAAAAATTACCTCAAGCACTCGTGAACTGGAGGGTTCGTTAAAACGAATCGCTGCCCACTGCATGTTGCTCTCAGGTCATGAAATTACGCTTGATATGACTCAGGATGTCTTGAAAGATATGTTGCGTTCTATTGATCGTAAAACAACGATTGATGAAATTCAAAAGAAAGTTGCCGAATACTTCAATATTTCGGTTAAAGAAATGCAATCTTCACGTCGGGCACGCAATGTTGCCAGACCGCGTCAGATTGCCATGTATTTGGCTAAGCAACTGACTTCACGTTCTTTGCCGGAAATCGGTCGTAAATTTGATCGTGATCATACAACCGTTATGCACGCCGTTCGTAAAGTTGAAGAATTAATCGTCGAAGATACATCAATGTCCGAAAGCATTGAAGCTTTGCGTCACCTTCTCGAAAATTAAAAAAGCTGTTGAAGACTCGTTTTTTTAATTTCGTATTCCGACGGATATTTGATATTTTGATGACATAATTAATTTTTAGGTGATAAAAAAATGAAATTTGCTATTGAAAAATCAGTTTTATTAAAGACCTTAGGTCACGTTCAAAACATTGTGGAACGCAGAAATACGGTTCCGGTTTTATCTAACGTTCGAATTGAAGCCGACTCTAACGGGATTAGCTTTAAGGCAACCGATATGGATACGGAAATTACCGAAGTCGTCGATGCCAAAATTTTGGAAAACGGTGCCATTACCGCTCCGGCACACATGCTGTATGATATTGTCAGAAAGCTGTCTGACGGTGCCGATGTCGAACTCGTCTATCCGGATGAAAAAGAGCAGTTAGCTATTGTATCCGGTCGTTCAAAATTCTCTTTACCGACAATCGGCGTTGAAGATTTTCCGGCTATTTCGACCGATAGTCTGCCAACCAATTTTGTTATGAAATGCGAAGAATTAAAAGACGTTATTGATCGCACGCAATTCGCCGCATCTACCGAAGAAACAAGATACTACTTAAACGGTTTGTATATCCATCCGAAAGATGAAGGCGGCACAAAAGTTTTGCGCATTGTGGCCACCGACGGTCACAGACTTGCTTGCGTAGAAACGCCGTTACCGGCGGGTTCGGAAAATATGCAGGGTGTTATTTTACCGCGCAAAACCGTTGGTGAAATTCGTAAGCTTTTAGATGATACGTCTGTCGAATCGGTTCAGATTTCTTTATCGGACAGCAAGGTTCGCTTTACTTTGGAAGACATTACTCTGGCGTCTAAATTGATTGACGGCACTTATCCGGATTATGAACGCGTTATTCCGACAAACAACAATAAAATTCTGCAAATTAACGTTAAAGAACTTTCTAAATCGGTTGATCGTGTATCTGTTGTTGCTGAAAGAACACGCGCCATCAAGATGATTGCCAATAAAAATCACGTTATTTTAACAACATCAAGTCCGGATCTGGGAAGCGCTATTGAAGAAATTGAAGCTTCTTATGATAACGAATCGCTCGAAATCGGTTATAATTTCAGATATCTGTTGGATATTTTGGCGGTTATTAAAGGAGAAACGGTTGAATTCAGTTTCAGCGACAGTTCTTCGCCTTCGGTTATTCACGACATTTCCGACTCCGGCGCTTTGTATGTTTTAATGCCGATGAGAGTTTGATATTGAGTAATTTAACGGATAAATTACAAAACATAACCAAGTTAAAGTCAGGTATTCAACGCCTGACTTTAACTGACTTTAGGAATTATAAAAACTTAAGAATTAATGCCGAAATCGCACCGATTATCATTACCGGTGAAAACGGCAGCGGCAAAACCAACATTTTGGAAGCCGTATCTTTTTTAACACCGGGACGCGGTTTACGCAGTGCCAAACTCAGTGATATTAAACGAATCCGTAATTTTGATGAGGATGAAAATATTTTAGCCGGCGACGCATGGAGTGTTGCCGCCGATATTATGAAAAACGATGAAGAGTTTACCATAGGTACGGCTTTGCAAAAAGTAACTCGCGAAGATACCGAAGATGAAGGTCTGCACAGCATTGATCGGCGAATCGTCAAAATTAATCAGCAAAAAATTTCGCAACAGGCAGAGCTCGGCAAATATATTTCGGCGATATGGATTACACCGCAGATGGATCGGCTTTTTTTGGGCGGTCCGCAACCGCGTCGCAGCTTTTTGGACAGATTGGTTTATGCCTTTGATTTAGAGCATGCCAAGCGCACTGCAAACTATGAACATTTATATCGTCAGTGGTTACAGCTTATCAAATCCGGTTGCCAAGACAATAATTGGCTGAAATCGATTGAGACGGATATGGCGGCCTTGGGTGTTGCCATTGCCGCTGCACGGCGTGAACAAATCGCCCGCTTAAATACTTTTATCCAAAACGAACCTGACGATGTTTTTCCGGATGTCCGGTTGGAACTTGCCGGCACGACCGAGCAAATGCTCGATAAAGAACCGGCCATCAAAGTCGAAGACTTCTATATTGAAAACTTACAAAAGCAGCGGCAAAACATTTTATACAACGACAATGTCGACGGGATTCATCGCACTGACTTCAAAGTCTTTTTCAAAAAGAAAAATATGCCGGCGGAACTATGTTCGACCGGTGAACAAAAAGCTCTTCTGGTCAGTATTATTTTAGCGCAAACAAAGTGTCAGATCTTAGATAAAGGGTTTGCACCTATTTTGCTTCTTGATGAAGTTACCACTCATTTAGACATTCAAAAACGCGATGCCTTACTGACTAAGATTAAAGATCTTAATTTGCAGGCTTGGATAACTTCAACCGAACCGCAGACGTTCAAAGTGCTGCAAAACAACGCCCAATTTTTCCGAATCGATAACGGTCAGCTGTCAGAATAGTTTCGACTTGATTTTTCAGCGCAATCGGCATAATATGAAATTAATAAATCATCATTATGTCATTTCCTATCATTAATCCGAATATAATTTTCTGCTTATGGATACAACCTGCATTTATGAACTATTGGAACAATTTGCGTGCCGACCGCTCGATTGCCTGTCACACAAAAAACTTGAAAAACTTTATGAAATTCTGCTCAATTTCTTGTTGGAAAATGACGAAGAGTTAAGTGATGAATTTCATGATCTTTTGGAAAAAGCGATTGCATCAATTGCTCGTGAGCTGGAACGTCAGGACAAAGAACTGCCAAATCTTGCTACCCATCTGATTTACAATCCGTCAGAAGTCGAGCTCGTGCTTTCGCAAATGACGCTCTCTGAACTTCTGGTAGCCGAAGGCCGCGGATCAAAGCTCAAATCCCCTCTTTTGCGCCGGCAATTTGCAAATATGGTCACGCGCTGCATGCAAAACATCTGTACAGACAACTGTATGCTTGCCTGCTGAGTATTCATCTTGCTTAATCAAAAAAAAGAGAAGCATAAAACAGCTTCTCTTTTTTTTGTTATCCTGTTACGGCAAATTATTTTTTCAAAATAGATTTACCGGCATAAACAGCCATATCGCCTAATTCTTCTTCAATACGAATTAATTGATTGTATTTTGCCATACGGTCGGTACGAGACATAGAACCTGTCTTGATTTGACCGCAGTTGGTAGCAACAGCGATATCGGCAATTGTTGTATCTTCGGTTTCACCGGAACGGTGAGACAATACAGCGGTATAACCGTGGCGATGAGCCATATCAACAGCCTTCATTGTTTCAGTCAAGGTACCGATTTGGTTAACTTTAATCAAAATAGAGTTAGCAATACCTTTTTCAAAACCCATAGCCAAACGAGCCGGATTGGTTACGAACAAGTCATCACCGACAAGTTGGATTTTATCACCTAACTTGTCTGTCAACAATTTCCAACCTTCGAAATCATCTTCGGCCATACCGTCTTCGATTGAGAAAATCGGGAATTTGTCACACAAACCTTTGTAGTATTCAACCATTTCGGCGTTGGTGTAAGATTTGCCTTCGCCTTCCATTTCGTATTTACCGTTTTTGTAGAATTCAGATGAAGCGGCATCGATAGCCAAAACAACATCATCACCCGGTTTGTAGCCGGCATCTTTAATAGCGTTAACAATGAAAGTCAAAGCTTCATCGGCAGACTTCAAATTCGGAGCAAAACCGCCTTCATCACCAACGTTGGTGTTTTGACCGGCAGCCTTTAAGTTCTTCTTCAAAACTTGGAAGATTTCGGCACCCATACGGATAGCTTCTTTGATAGAACCTGCAGAAACAGGCATAATCATAAATTCTTGAATATCAATCGGGTTATCAGCGTGTTTACCGCCGTTTAAGATGTTCATCATCGGAACCGGCAAAGTGCGAGCCATTGTGCCGCCCAAGTAGCGATATAACGGCAATTCGGCTTCTTCTGCCTGAGCCTTGGCAACAGCCAAAGAAACGGACAAAATAGCATTAGCACCAAGCTTGCCTTTATTTTCGGTGCCGTCTAATTCAATCATTTTATTATCAATATCAATTTGATCTTCGGCTTCATAACCGGCTAAAGCATCATAAATTTCTTCGTTAACGTTTTCAACGGCTTTCAATACGCCTTTGCCGCCGAAACGAGCTTTATCGCCGTCTCTTAATTCAACAGCTTCGTGAACACCCGTAGAAGCTCCTGACGGAACAGCTGCACGACCGAAAGCACCGGATTGTAAAACAACTTCGGCTTCAACGGTCGGTGTACCGCGTGAATCTAAAATTTCTCTTGCATGAATATCAACAATAGCACTCATTTTTTTCTCCTATTCATAAGTTTTAAGTGTTGGCTATAACTTAGTTTATTTTTGGTTAATGTCAAGATAAAACACGTGTGTTATAAAAGACTTTATTTTTTTGAATTTTCGTAATACAATAAATCATATTGTTAAGAAAATTTATATTCAGCTTTGAATAAAATTTTCGTAAATTATTAAATCAAGGACTACCCAATGAGCGAAGAAAGCTTTGATATAATCCGAGAAGAAAAAGGCGAAACAGCTGCTTTCAATATGCGAGAAGCCGATGATATTTTAAGACAATCCGGTATTACCCAAGATAATCCGGACTATAAGAGATACTACAACGCTACAATGCAGAATGTTCATAACAGCCGCCGGTTTGCAACATATAATGACGAAACAAAACAGGGGTTTATCAACTTTTTAAGCGATAAAAGATGTACCATAGATTTGTATGAACAAGCTTCCAAAAAGTACCATGACGTAAAAGCAGAAAATATTCAAGATAAATCAACCGGCCTTTATGATGATTACAGTTACAGCGGATTAGCTGAATCGATAAATCGTAAAATTATCGCCGGTGTAGAAATGCGACAACAAACAGCACCAACATTTCCGGAGCAATTTTATGATGAAACAGGTGCCCCGAATAAAAGAGTAGTGCTGAAAATTGAAGCAACCTCTGCATATCAAATGATTACGGATTATGCCAAACAATATCAAGATATCGGTATTAATTTTGACGGGCAACAATTCAGTTATGGAAATGGTTCTGAAAAAAGTAATCCTCAGCGCTTTTTTAATTCTAAAGCAGACAAAATATCTCATTTTATGAAGCAATTGGCTAAAGACGGCAATGCTCTCGATTTACAAGACAGTGAGCTAACAGATATCATTAAAAAACAAAATTATGACGCCTTTAAAGAATTCAATAAACAAAGAGGTATGAACCCGGATACCAGAAATATTAATAAAGCATTGCGCCAAATGATTAAAGATGATCCTGATCTTTTTGTGCAAACCGGAAAAATACTTGCAGGTTGCGGTAATGATAAGCAAGCTTTTTTGGAAAAAATTAATGAAACAAAAGCTTTAATGGAAAAATATGCCGAAAAATACCATATTGAAACCCAAGCAACTAAATTTCATGAGGCCAAAGGCAATATTGATCGCATTATTTTGTCTGCTCGCCCGTATGATTTGGCCACACAGTCTACTTTTAGAGATTGGGGAAGTTGTATGTCTGTCAACAGAGGCCTATTGCCTCTGGAACATGGTTTCGAAGGTCAGGCTTATAATGTAGCCGTGGAAAGAACAATCGGTGCAGGTTCAATTATCGCTTACGGTTATGATTCTAAAAACCCTACTCGAATGGTTTCACGTATGTTAATTCAACCATACGAAAATGAAAAAGGGGACACGGTTTATATTGCAAATGAAAAAGTTTATGGCGAAAAAAATGACACATTTAAAAAAGCGGTCGTTGAATATGTCGACAAACACATGAACAATGCTGATGCCATAGGTGTTTATCACCTGCGAAAAGCACAAAACGGGATGCAAAAATTATCTTTATATAACGACGGAAATGAAAGCATTAGAGGGCACCTGCAAAAAGAGACGAGCGATACGATTGCCTATTTTCATGACAGTGCAAAAGAACTTGATTTTTCAAAATCCGATATCAAACTACTGCGATTTTCTGATTTCTCAGATAAGGATAAAGTTATATTTGCAGATAACACCAGTCTTGAAAAAGTTAAGTTGCCCGATGATTTATCTAAAGTCGAATTTGGTAAAAATATGTCTTTGTCATGGATGGATTTACCGAAAGACTTTGCTGTTCCCGAAAATTGGTCTCTGAATGCCTGTGATATATCGCAATTAAAAATAGATAAAAAAGTTACATTATCAGCCATAACTATCCCGGAAGGTATGTCTGTTCCTGACGGATCAGTCCTCTCTTCTTGCACATTAAATAAGGGCATAACTTATGGTCAACATCTTACCTTTAAGGATATGTATTTGAGCGATGTTGATTTTAAGGACGGTAAAATTCCCGACAGTTCAACTTTAGACGGGATAAAAGGTATTACAAATCTCACCTTCGGTAAAGACCTCACCTTAAAAAATATGGAGATTGATTCATATCTTTTTGAAACTTTGCCTAAAGACGTCACTTTCGAACAAAATATTTTCAAAGATATTACATTACCTGCCGGTTTTAAGGTTCCCGACGGTTCAGAACTTATAAATGTCAAATTTGCAGGTCCCGTAACATTTGGTAAAGATATTATGTTCCGAAACATGACTATTGACGGAGAAATTTTGCAAAATAGGGATATTACAGAAAATATCAATCGCTACTCAAACATTACTCTCAAGAATGTTAATATTCCGGATAATTACGATGTCCGAATGGGAACGACTTTGGACAGCGTTACATTTCAAGGAAAGGCTCGTTTAGATTCTGTCATTGTCAAGAATTCAACAATCACACCATCCTGCGAAATTTCCGGAAATACAACTTTGGACAATATCACATTCAAGGGAGATGAAAAAGATTTCCAATTTGAAAGTAAGTATGCTCAGAAATCTTTCTCTGATTTCTTCGATAGTTTTGCAAATAATGCCGATAGCTCTTCATTAAATGACCCATTTGAACAAAAGAATACTTCTGTACAATGGAACGGTACCATCAAAAATACCATACTTCCGGATGGATTTGTAGCACCGAGTGATTTACAGTTGATTGATGTAGATGCTTCAAGAATGACTCACGGAGATTTAAGTCAAGCTTCTGTTATGACCGTTAAACCTGAAGCGAATAGGGTTTCAGATGCAGTTAAAATTCCGACGCAAGACAGAATAAAAAGTCCTCTGTCAATAGTCCCTGCAAGCACAATAAGCAAAGAAAAGGAATTATCGCAAGGTTTATCACCGTCACCGACACAAGCCAATGAATCTTCATTACAAGGCAAACGCATATCAGAGTTGTCCATCGCGCAAAAATCACAAACCCTTACACAAATGCGTTTAGGGTATAACCCTCTTAATGCCTCGGGCATGAACCCTAACCGTTCTCAAAATGCAAATAATAGCGCGCGCACCATTGCTTCTCCGAGTATCTTACAAATAAAGAACAATACCAATGCCGGCCGTTGATAATAGAAAGGCCTTGGTATATTTCAACCAAAGCCTTTTTCTTTTTCGACAATCTCTATTGTTCGCTCGCATGCATCAAACATAAAGTAATAATGACACAGAACTGCACCACGACACTCATGTTCAATGTCCAGTCTGCCAACAAGCTCTGCAAACAATATTTGAGCTTTACCTGTTGGTACTTGATGACGGCGTATATACACACACCTGTTGCCAAAACATTGTACACAACATGCCACCAAAACAGAGCAAAGGAGCGACCGTTACCGTAAGGAGCATCAGCAAACAGCAAGGCGAAAAGCAATACCATCGTAACGATGATAAGCGTCGACAAATAACGCACCCTGCTTTTCTGATAATACTTACTGTCCAAAATGCCGCTGAAAATGACGAGTAGCGCTAGCACCAGCACTTCGAAAATAATGAGAAATAATTCCATACGCACAACAATTAGAATAATGATTAGAAATTACAAGCATTATACATTTATCCCAAAATTTGTCAAGGATATCATATTCTGTTGAAATCAAAAATTTTTGTGCTAGAATCAGTTTGTTAGTTATGGAGGAGCCTATGTTTTCGGAAAAATGGAACTATCGCTTTTTGGAATTGGCGGAATTAATCGCTTCATGGTCTAAAGACCCGTCGACCAAAACCGGCGCCGTTGTTGTCGGACCGGATAAAGAAATCCGCGCAACCGGTTATAACGGTTTGGTACGCGGCGTTAAAGATGATATTCCGGAACGTATGGAACGCCCGACAAAATACGACTTTTTTGAGCACGCCGAGCGTAATGCCGTCTATAATGCCTGCTTAACAGGAACTTCTTTACGCGGTTGCACAATTTATTGTACACTCACACCGTGCACCGACTGCGCACGCGCGATTATCCAAGCCGGTATTAAAACCGTTGTCACTTATGAGTTCAAACTGGATGATAATGATCCTAAAAACACTTGGCGCGATAAATTAAACTATTCGGCCGAAATGTTTAAGGAAGCCGGCGTTAACTATATTGCTCTGCCGCGCAAAAAATAACCGAACTATTCTCATTGTACGTCTTTAAATGCGACTAATCGACAATATATAGATTGTCGAGTGGATATAATTTAAAGGAGATTAGTTATGAAAATTCTGATTGCTGATGACCATGCCCTGTTTAGGGACGGACTGGCAATGCGACTCGAACAAATTATACCGGATGCTGCTATTTCTCAGGCTTCCGGCTATTCTCAGGTTATAAGGAATTTACGGGAAAATCCTGCTTTTGACTTATTGGTTGTTGATGTCGAAATGCAAGATATGCCTTGGTTAGAGGCATTAAAACAAATTCGCAATATTGCACCTACAACCAAAACCATTGTTATATCGGCCTCTGAAGACAGCCGTACCATTCGTACCATATTAGCCACCGGCGTCAGAGGATATATTCCGAAACGCTCGGAAATTAAAGTTTTTAATAATGCCGTTAAACTGGTTATCGACGGCGGAACTTATGTACCGCCTAACTTACTTGACAATAACCCGATTAACAATTTAAGCGGGCGCAATGCCGGCGTTAAAATGCTGACAAACCGCCAATTTCAAGTTCTCGACTTGATTGCACAAGGAAAATCAAATAAACAAATCGCCTACGACATGGGGGTATCCGAATCGACCGTCAAGCTGCATATCAATGCCTTATTACGTTCTTTACACGTTAATAACCGCACACAGGCCGTCGTTACTGCGCAAAAAATCGGACTTATTTAGCGGCTTTGTCTTCTTGGTCTTTTTTGGATTTAAGCTGACCGCAAGCGGCCAAAATATCTTGTCCGCGCGCCACACGAACCGGTGCGGCAAATCCGGCTTTTTCAAGCTCGGCGGCAAACACGCGTACCCGATTATTTGAGCTTGGCTGAAAAGCGCACCCCGGCCACGGATTAAACGGAATCAAATTAAATGTGGCACGTAGCTGGTATTTTTTCATTAAAGCGATAAGTTCGTGTGCACATTCGAGCGTATCATTCAATTTATTGAGCAATAAATACTCAAAAGTTATATACCGGCTGCCATCATTACCCTGATACTCCCGACACGCCGATAAAACTTCTTCCAAAGGATATTTATCGTTAATCGGCATAATCTGCGAGCGCAGTTGATTGTTCGGGGCGTGCAAAGATACAGCCAGACGAACACCGGTTTCTTTTAAGGCACGCACGATATTCGGTGCAATTCCGGATGTCGACATCGTAACTCGGCGGCGTGAAATGGCTATACCGTCGCCGTCAGTCAAAATATTCAGAGCTTTAATCGTATTTTCGATATTATGCAGCGGTTCACCCATCCCCATAACGACAATATTGGAAAGATAACGTGTTTCGTTAGTCGGACTCGGCCATTCTTTATATGTATCACGCGCTACCATAAACTGACTGACGATTTCTGCCGCGGTTAAATTGCGTGTCAACTTTTGGCTGCCCGTATGGCAAAATTTACACCCGACGGCACAACCGACCTGTGTGGAAATGCAGACGGCGCCCCTATCCTCTTCCGGAATATAAACCATCTCGACGCGTTGTCCGTCGGCAAATTCCAAAAGCCATTTACGCGTTTTATCGCTTGAGAGCTGCTCGGTAACAATTTTCGGGCGCGTAATCGTAAAGTTCTCGGCTAATTTTTGGCGTAAAGCCTTAGAAAGATTACTCATCTTTTCAAAGTCTGTTTCACCGAAATAATACAGCCATTGCCATAGCTGTTTAGCACGAAAAGGCTTTTCACCGATATCGGTTAAAGCCTTTTGTAATTCGTCTTTACTTAAGCCTATAAGTTCTGTTTTGGCCATAATTACTTTTTCTTACATTTTGCCGAAATAGCTTGGTATGCCGCACTGAAACCTTTTAAGGAATAGGTATCTTTGGTGGCGGTACCTCGGCTTGATTTTCCGTCGACAATCATACGGTCACCGCGTTTCATGGCGGCAATGAGTTTGCGGTCTTCGTCGCTGTTAACCATCCAGCCTTTATCGCCTTGAGTAAAAGTTTTACTGAATGTTTGGTTACCGATTTTAACCGTCAACGGTGCTTTCGGATCAAAATTATAACCGGCCACAAAACTTACTTCATCGAATGTTTTTTCGGCAGGACGATGAGTAATTTGCGTATAAATATCGCCACGTTTGGTATATTTACCTTCATCTTTTTTAGGCAAAGATGAAATATAGCACATCATATTGCCTTTTTCATTGTACACCCATGCAACCCAATCGCCGTATTCACCTAATACTTTAGGCTGTTCGGCCGCCTGCGCAACCGTTGAAATCAAGATGCCGCACAAAACAAGTAAATATTTAAACATTTTATTTTCCTTTTTTATTAAAATTTGCTTGGATTATATAAAAAATTTATATATAAACTATTAAGATTTATAAAAAATACAAAGGATTTTTAACCTTATGTTTAAATCAAATTATCTTGATACGTCGAAACTCTTGCGTACAACGCATATTGTCAAACTGTTTAACGCTGTGGAAGATCACGGAGGTATAATCCGTTTTGTCGGCGGTGCCGTGCGTGATACCATTGCCGGCTTAAGCAATTTTAACTTGGATTTGGCAACCGATTTATCACCTGATGAATTAGTTGAGGCTTGCCAGAACCATGGCCTTAAAACGACTCCCATCGGTTTAAAAGCCGGAATTATCGGGGTTGTTATCGATAATCAGATTATTGAGGTTTCTTCTTTGCGCCGCCGTATCAAAACCGCCGGTAAGCAAGCCGAATACGAATACACGGATGATTGGAGCGCCGATGCTTCACGCCGTGACTTAACCATCAACGCCGTATATGCCGATTTGGACGGCAATATCTTTGATTATTATAACGGTATCCACGATTTGGAAAACGGTATTATTCGTTTTATCGGCGATCCGGAAGAACGAATCCAAGAAGACTATCTGCGTATTATGCGTTTTTTCCGTTTTTATTCGCGTTTCGGTAAGGGCGAACCGGATAAAGAATCCTTAGCAGCTTGTATCAAATACAAAAACAAACTGCGCACCGTCGCAATCGAACGAGTACGCGACGAATTGTTCAAGCTTCTTGTAACGCCAAATGTTACAACGGCAATGCGCTTGATTTACGATAACGATATTTTAAGCTTCTTTTTGCCGAAATCACGGCATCTGGATGCTTTGCAACGCTTAACAAAAGTTGTTGAAGATGCTCAATATGAAGGTAATTTTTTGCGCCGATTGTTTGTATTGTACCAGCCGAATGCCGCTTTTGCCGAAAAAATTGCCAACACATTGCGCCTGACGAAAAAGCAAAAGGAAGACTTTGTCCGTTGGGCTAAAATCGAACTTTCAGAAGATAATGTCTTATCCGCAAATGACAGATTGCGCTTTGTTTATCGCTATGGTAAGCAATTCTGTATTGATAAAATTTTGCTGACAATTGCTATTCATAATCTGTCTGTTCCGAATTTGAATATTCTGCTGAAAGAAATTGAAGGTTACATTGTACCGATTTTCCCGTTGCGCGGTCGTGATCTGGTTAATATCGGTATTAATGACAACCGCAGAATCGGAAATCTTCTCAGTGTTTTGGAACAACGTTGGATGGACAGCAATTTTACGTTAACGCGTGATGAATTGCTAAGCGAAGCCAAAATCTAAAAGTACATCTTTACCTTATTACCGGTGCTTCGACAATCAGCGCCGCCGTTAATTTCGACTTTGCGGGCATTCCATTCCGGATTTTTGCAAGCAAAACATGTTTGTCCGTCTAAATTATCCAACTCTATGTAATACTGTCCGCCGGAGGCCGGCCCGACGTTCCACGTTACGCCCTGCAAACCCTCAAAATTAAGGATATCTTTGCTTAGGCCGGTGTAATTCCCCATAAACATCGTTTGAATTTGTGTATTCAACATGGCTAAATCCTGTTGGAACTGAACACGCCCCAAAGCCTGCCGCATTTGTCCGACACCTTGATAGCTACCTTGCGTCAGAGCACCGTCAACCGCCATTGAGCCTAACACATCGGCCATCTGCGCATTGGCATTACCACATAAAAAAATTGCGGTTAAAATCAATAAGTATTTTTTCATTTGGTTATCCTTTCATTTTTTCGGCACATAAAAGCGCGGCCCCGATTAAACCGGCATTTGTTCCGCATTCGGCCGGTTTAACGATCGGCGGATTATGATGTTCTAAAATTTTCAAAGCCGTATTGATTTTGGCATAGTCCGCAATTTTCGAAACACTGCCGGAAAGAGTAAACGTTTCAATATCCAGCAGGCGATTAAGCATACTCATCGCATCGAGCATACGTTCTTCCCACAAGCGATATACCATCCGAGCCGTTTCATTACCCTGTTTGACCTGTTGCAAAATTTCAAAACAGTCGGTTTGCTCTAAATTATGTTCGCGCGCCAGTTTTTGCAGTGCTCTGCCCGAAAAATCAAACGGATATTCACCGGCGGCACCGGTTTTACCGCGCACGATTTGCCCGTTACATATAATACCGCAACCGACATCAGTTCCCAAAGTCAGCATTATACCGTAGTTAACGTCCCTTAAGGCTCCGATACGCCACTCGGCATACAATGCCGATGTCGCATCGTTTTCAACAATATACGGTGCGCCGAATAAGGAAGCAAAATCGATTTTTTCGTAACCTGCCGGCAAATTATTCGGCTTACCTTGCAACTGATTATTAAAAACGACTCCGGCGGTTGCCACCGCGAATCCGTCCACATTAAATTCCGCTATTGTTTTTTTGAAGAATTCTTCTATTTCATAAGCATTTTGCGGGGTTGGTATTGTCCGAACCTCCGAGAGCAGTTTTCCGCTTTCATCAACAACGCCCCAAGCGATTTTGGTACCGCCGACATCAAACGATAATATTTTCAAAATACCTTCTCCTTATTTTGTTTCGTATTCTAGCGCATATATTTAATCATTGGCAACAAAAAAACACTCCCGTTTACACGAGAGCGTTTTTTTAAGGATGAAAGATTAATTACATCTCCTTACCTTTTTTAGGATTAGGCATGGAACCGGTTTTACCGTCAACAACACCTTTCTTGTTTGTCTGACCGCTGACCTGACCGGTACCGACATCGAATCTGCCGCTGGACGGACGCTTACCGTATTTATCATCCTGTGAACGCCCCATCGAATTATCATGGGCAGCCGTTACCGCTCCTCTATCATCACTATTGCTGAGAGCAAAGGTTACAAACTTAGTAAATTTCTGTAAAGTCATGTGATTACGAGGCAAATCCTGTCCGTTGAATGACAAGTTGGTCTGGAACATATCCTGTCTGGCTTGAGCTGTTGCTTCTTTACCTTTCTTGGTTTCATGGAAGCCTTTGATTTCAGCCTGTGGATCAACGGTTGTAGCCAAAGCTTTATCATAAGTTGCTTTACGTTCGGTTATGTAGTCCACCAAATTATCGGCTTTTGTTTGCCCTGTTTCACGATCACTCTTCAGTTCTTCCAAAACGAGCTTTTTATAGGCAACTTCTGCTGCCGGAGTCGGCTCGATACCGTAAACAATCTTGTATTCATCGGCGAGCGGATTTTTCGAATCCAAGGCCGGTGTAACATAAGGTTTCTTTTCCGGTTTCGGATCATCTTTAATTATTCCTCCCGGAGGAGTGTCGATCGGTTTTTCGTCTTTCGGCTTTTTCGGCTTAAAGACACTGAACAATCTATCGGCAATAGCGCCGGCGCGTTTTCTCATACCGCCGAACATACCTTTAACCGGTTCCCAATAACCTAAACCCCATAACTTGTGGCCCGGAACAATTTCACCCGGAATATTTTCACCCGGTACCGTCGTTACATGAGTCCCCAAGTCGTAACCTATATCTGCTCCGGCATTATAGGATTGTACAGGATTAACAGCAGGTCCGGTTCCTAACAATGTTACCTTACCGGCATCATTTACATCACCGTTGATTTGTCCGCCAACCACATTTTCAATTTTGCCCAACATTTCGGCAAAACCGAGCGGGTTAGATGATTTTCCGGTTGAAACAACTTCTCTTAAAGCATCCATATAATTCATTGTCGAGCCATCCGGTGCCTTAAACGACAAGTAGTCACCTACTGTTGTTCCGGCCGGAAGATGGTGTGCTGCTGCAAATGCCGGATCAACCTGAGCATTCGGATTTGGAGCTAAGTAAGCCAATTGTTCAAACTTATATCCCAACATATCGGTATTCATAACAAAGTTAGGATTTTTCGGATCATTGGCAATATCGGTAAAGAATGTCTTATCATCACCGGTTGCGTGAATAGCGCTTTCAATACCGGCTCGTAAATTTGATACCGCATCGGCAGATACTTTATTCGGATCTGCATTATCCTGTAAATCATGAGCAACATGGAATTTATTTAAGAACTCGCTGTATCTCGGATCATCAAGACGATTGGTTGCATGTGCTCTCTCTGCTTCGGAGTAGTCATGTGAAGTCGGTCCGGTTTTTTCTTGATCCGGCGTATTCGTACCCTCTTTTTGATAAGAAGGTGTTATACCAAGCAGTGAGCCGACATAACTACCGGCGGCACCACCGATTGCGATAGCCGATCCTTTCTTGACGGCTTGCCAAATTGCCTTACCGGTCGATAATCCGTGTGCCTTAGCATCTTTATATGTACCGTAACCGGCAACAGCCAAACAGCCGACACCTAATACCGTCGCAGCCGGAACATTACCTGTCATCAAGCAAGCACCGGCGGCAAAGCCGAGTACAGAAGCTGCATTTGTCGTTGCATACGGTTGTTTGAAGCAAAATTCCTTAAATTTCGGTTTCTGACCGGCTGCTTTGGCCTCTTTCTTATAGTTTTGGTAATTCATATACATACCGACAGCCGCCATCGCCATACTGGTTGCACCGGCAACATAAGGTAAAGCAGCCGTTACTGCAACTGCCGGAGTCGCACTGGTCAAACCTAATGCACAGGCAGCTTTAACACCACCGACAGTCACACCGTAAGTTGCCAATTTTTGTCCTAAGCTGGCTGCAAATGTCCATCCGGCTGTCTTCAACCAACTGACTTTGAATTCATTGCTATCACCGAAACGGGTTGCTGCACGTTGATCATACTTGGCAATCGGCTGATGCATGCGTTTTAACATATCATCTTTAGGTCCGGAAACTTTACTGATTCGGCTGATTGCCCCCATCGTATCATTTACAGATAATTTTAAGGTGGCATCAAAGCCTTGTTTTGAGATATTCAGCGGACGATTCGGATCCATCATACGCGTTTTGAATTCTTCCAAGAATTTCGGATCAGTATAGCGATCATGTCTTTCGACAACGCCTTTAACAGTATTTTCAGCACCGTCCCAAGCAAATGCCTGAATTTTAACTCTATCGGCAAATGCGGTCTGTAAATCTTCATCCGATAATGATTTGACGTCTGCGGCAACATTTGAAATGATTGTATTGTTGCGCGCTAAATCGACCATTGCCTCTAATTGGCTACCCGGCTTGATTTCAAAGCCTTTTTGCCATGTTACGGATTCTTCTTTGGTTTCCGGATTTATAAATTGCGGAATGGCAATTTCTTCTTTGCTGTATTTATCCAACAAGGCATCAATATCACCGTTACCGATCATATCGTCATTCGGCAAATGCTCCGACAGATATTGTCTGAATTCCGGTGAACGACGAATTTCTTCTTTTTCTTCCGGAGAAAATTCGCGCATTTCATCATGGAATCTGATATTACCGAGGAACTGCATGGTTTCATCATCTAATGTGATGTTTTCCATTCTCTTGGTCAAAGTTGTATGATTTTCACGAACCTGATTGATATTATCTTTTGTAATACCGTCGATTCCCCAGTACTTATCATATTCGCCGATATCTTTATCTAATTTATCGGATACGGCATCAATCTTTTGTTGTTGAGCTTCTTCAACATCCGGACGACGCTTTTCAATCATTTCTTTATAACCGTCATACACATCCGCAATGTTGGTATTGTCATCGTAGTTAAAGTTATCACGGGTAATGTTGCTTACACCGGTATAGTATTGGTCGGTCAAGAAGTCCATTTGCGCACCGACGGCATCTCTTTTGGCCTTAAATGCGTTTTTGGTTTCTTCATCCTTGGCTTTAGCGATTTGTTCGCCATAAACATCATAAGCCTGAGTTAAAACCGTCGGCGGAACAACGCCGATTTTACCGGTTTCAAGCAAATGATCCATCATTGTGACGTTATATTCGGTAGTTTCTTTATCATTTAAAGAAGAAATTGTTGATTGAACCGTAGAATAAACGAGGTTTTCATCATTTAATTGTTCTTCGGTCAGTGGTTTTTTGATTTTGCCTAAACCGTTCAAAACATCATAGCTGAGCCTATCAAGATTTGCATCATTAACATCCGAATTAGGCATTCTGAAACGGCCGAAGAAGTCTTCTTCTTCCTGTTCGTTATTTTTATCTCCGCCACCGTTATCGCCGGTACCACCGATACCGAAGGCACCGCCATTATCATCGCCCTCATTTCCCGGTTTTTCTCTGCCCGGACCGCCCGGCAATACGCCGACATTTAAGCTACCGTCATCCTTACCGGTATTTTCATCTCCGGTATTGGAATGTACTGGTACGGCAATCGGTCTGGTTATTTCGATTTCTTTATCCATTTCCGGATAAGGAAATGCAGATTTTTGATCTTCATAACCCAATGTTGCAACAATATCTTTGGCAATAGTCACATCATCTTCGTTTTGGATTAAATCATATAATTCGGCGATACCGGTTCTGGTTTTATAAGCATCACGGACTTTGGTATACATTTCTTTTTTATGTCCGTCTTCCATACCTTCTATGGCTTGATCCAGCCTATCGGCAACTTCTTTATTGTTATAGCCGAGTTCGGTTAAAGCTTGTCCCAAATTCGGTACACGACGTGTTTCTCTGACAGTTTCCATAACCGGAGTTTCTTGAGTTTTTTCAACTTCCATTTTAACGATTTTGGTCGGATAATCCCCTTCATCGAATCCGAAAGCTTTGGTCACATCTTTAGCGATTTCGATATCTTCCTGTGTTTTGATGATATCTTGCAACAATTCCGGTTTTCTGGTTTCGTAAGCTTCTTTAACCGCCGTTAAAATTTCTTTTCTGCGACCGTCTTCCAAACCGTCCAAAGCCAATACAATATTTTGCAGATAGCCGGCATTATTGTATCCGGACAAAGTCATCGTTTGTCCCAAATCCGGAATGGTTTTATCCTCGAGAACAGTATTGTTCTTATTCTCTTGAGTTTTTTCGATATCTAATGTTCTGACACTCATAAGTTCATCAAGAGCCTTGTATTGCTCACGAAAAGCATCGCTGATTTGGTAAACATCACTGCCGTAAATCTGATCATCTTTGCTGTTCAGAGTTGCACTCAAATGGCTTTCAATTTCGTCTTTTTCTTCAGGATGAGCGGCAATATAAGCGTTTTTGTTTTTGATAAATTCTTCAATTTCTTCTTTAGGAGCATCACCGTACTGATTATCGGCAAGTCTGGAGAAATCTTCATACACGGCATCTTTGTTATTAAATTTTGTTTGAGCTTCAGCTTCTTTTGCGGCTTTGGCCTTTTCTTCTTCCTCTATTTCACGAGCTAAGTATTCATCATGGCGTTTTTCAATATCTTCTATCGTTACAGGACGACCGATAAGAGCTTCTTGTGCTCCGATAACAAAAGCCTTTTTATCATTTGGCAATTTATCAAAATCCGTACCCCAGTATGTATGGGCAAGCTTATTGCGTTTTTCATTAAATTCTTCAGGATTCCTATGTCTGATAAGATTCATACTTCCACCTAGTGAAGCAAACTCTTCATCAGAAAAATCCCCCTTAGCGCTTCGGAACATATAAAATGCCGCATAACTATCCACCGCAGCAATTGCATCGTTAAGAGATTCTTCCGAATCCATATCTGTAATAATGGTGTTTTTGACTAATGTATTACGCACAAACTCTTCAAATTCTCCCCTGAATTCTCCTGAACTGCTCATTACATTATCTAACGTATATTTTGCCATGACTTTTCTCCTAAAATAGTCTTATAATAATTGCAGTATAAATCATTTTGTCAATTTTTGCAACAATTTTTTATTAGTCTAGTATATTTTTATTAACATTAGCTTAATGCCTGTAATATGCTAATTTTCATAAGGGTACATATAAGCTGCACCTTAATCAAATATCTTTTTTTTATTTTTGAATATTAAGTATTTGTCACTATTTGCCCAAAATTATCAACCATTTTCAAATAAATATATTGTTGTGACAAAAAACATTGACTTTTTTGTACATAACTGTTAAAATATGATTTGTTATAAAGTTATTTACATAGTTATGATGCCTATTATTTCGAGCAAATAAGCTTTTTCATAAAGTTTTGGCAGCAGGCGTCATAATAAATCTAATCGTTAAATTTTAAAAATAAATTCAATATGAAAAGATTTATCTTTTGGATATGCGCAGCGATAGCTGTAGTATCCGTAATGACATCATGCGACAAAGATGAGTACATCGCTGCCGAACCGCAGCCGCGTTACTTTCAATTTGTCGACGCAACTCACATAAATCTCTTCGACCAGACGGGAATTCTATGTGAGGAAATGAGAGAGAATGAATGCAAAATCAATACTCAGTTTGAGATGAATCTCATTGGAGATTCCCCTCTGGTGTTGCAGGGAGAAAACTCACAATTTCTTTCCTTGAGAACTGCCTTCAATGAAGACATTACCAAGGATGGTGGTGTTATTGTCTCCTTTACCTATAATCATGAGTTTGTAAATCGTCTGCGTGTATACGGCCTATCCGTCCGATATACGGACGCCATGGGAAACACATACGAAGCAGTATGTATCAGTTCGGTATATATCTCTTGTTCGATGGAAGTCGTGAAAGAAAACGAAAATCCTTTCTACCACGAGGTGATTATTCACTATAAACTCTCGACCGATGAATTTACTCTGGCCGAGGCGGATCAGAAGGTCATCGTTGAAAGTAGCGAATATATAAAGCAAAACTACTAAAATTATGAAAAAGTATATTTTCTTGCTGATGGCAATGGTCGTGGCATTATCTTTGCAGGCACAGACCTGTAAGGTGTCCGCCACTAAAAATAACGGCAAAGTGATTCAGATTTCCGTAAATCTCGATTCACTTAAAGGAAAGACACTTGTTACCACAATCAGCCATGATGACAAAAACAATGTCATTTTGAATATGGCTTATGAGGGTAAAGAAAGCGTTGATTCCGTTTCCGTTATGGCTCGTGAAGACAGTAGCGAGCTTTTTGCCGATACATTACAAAGCGACTCTATCGTTGCAGCTGAAAATACCGACATCATTTCCGAAGACGGTTCCGTTGAGCCGGAAGATAATCCTTCACAGGATACGCCAAGTTCTACCATCGGCGGTATTCTGGATGTGTTCGGCTTAAGTACCATTACTTCGTTTGTAACCGGCAGTATCGATAAAGACAGTCTGGCTCAATACGAGGAATATGGTAAAAAACTCTTAGAAGAGCTGACTCAAACCGATTCTACCAAATACATTCCGCATTACAAGCAGCGTAAATGGAAATGGTTGGATAAGACAAAGTCTTACTCTACCCTTGAGTTATCAGGTATATTCGGTAAAGACTTCGGTAATACCGAAGGAGATGAAGAGGTCAATTCCGAGGACTATGGTATGAATCCCGAAAAGGCGAATAATCTTGGTGGAAGTGTTAAATTTTCACAGGTATTCATCCCCGGAACATACACTAAGGACGGAACTTTCAAACCTAATCGTCTGCATTTCGGTTGGTCACTCGGCGGTCTGTTCGCACTGGACTATCAGAAGGATTACGGTTGGTCTACCGACTTTCTCGGTAAAATCGGCATTCAAGCCGGAGAGGGTATCACTCTCGGTGGCGATGCTCTGATCGGTGGCGGAACGTCACCTTATGCAATTTATTCAACCGATGATATAAATTATCGTGTGGTATTGCATAATCAGTGGTGTTTCAAATACGGAGCCCAAGTTTGGTTAAGTATGAATTATGGTGGAAACACTTATACTTCATTATTTGCCCGCCTTGTCAAATCCGTTGCCCCGAGCTCGATTTACGATCACCCGACAGACAAGACTTGGGACAACGCCCTCATCGACTTTGATGACGGCAGTTGGCAGGTCGGTTTTGCGGTCGGATATAAGTTCGGCTACAATCCTAATCTGAAAGATAAGAGATTGCAAGCTACCATTGCAACCGGTTATAATCTGATCGGTAATGATAAGTGTGCTGACTTTCTGGTCGAATTGGAAAAAATCAACCAGATTTCACAAAAGCTTGACTTCTCATACGGCTTAGGTTTCGGACAATCGCTCAACAACGATAATTTGAAGAGTTTCACGCTTAACGGCGGTTGGTTGTACAGACTGCAGCCGACTCATAAATTCAACTACATGATAAAATTTTATGCCGGTGTAGGTGAATATATAGTCGGTAAAGAACTGTCAACCGAAGACGAAATGTTTGAAATGTCTAATAAAAACATTCGCAAACTCTGTCTGAAGGGCGGTACCAATCTCGGTTGTGCTTTCCGATTTGGTTGCAACACATTGAGTGCTTCGGCTCGTATCGGGTATCATTATGGTTTTGAACCGGAATATGACGGCTACAAATCCACAAAGGATACCGACTTGAAAGGATGGGATATTACCCCTACTCTCAGTTATACTATTAACTTTTAACCGTAAGAGGCAGATACCTTAAAAAGTATCTGCCTCTTTGGTTTTTAAACGAATCTGTTCTCGTATTCTAATCGCCGCTATATTCGTTTTGAAAACGCCTCCATGCCGGAATTTTATCGGTCATACGCTTTTGCTCGGAAGCAATTCGGCGTTGTCGAACAGCATTAAATTCTTCCCGTTGCCGAGCAAGTTTCTCTTCTTGCGGGTTTTGCGGCGCGAGCTGCTTAAAATGTTTGCGCATATAAGAGTTATCTGTTTCGGATATTGCAACTATCTCCGCCGTTTTCTCAAACATCTGGTCTATATCGTAAATAAACAAAGTAGATTCCATACCGGCCTCGCGCATATTTTGGTAGCACTCTATAATTCGCGTTTTTAAGGCGGCGAACTCTTTTTGCTTTTTATCGTAATCCGGTGTGCCTTCTTTTGCCTGTATCGGCGGAAAATCAACCGATAATTCGCCGTTGTTGTCTTCCAAATAAATCGAACCGTACAATCTGTGCATCGGCTGACCGCCGGTCTGACGATTAAGTTGCAACCTGCTGAAAAAAATCTGATCATGTATTACACCGCTGTCAGGGGCGATATCTATATAAATATCGTCCGACATTTCAGGCTTTGTGCAGACAACTCTGTATTTTTTTATATCCATTGATTTTTCCTTTGTCTTTTCGGTATATAGCAGAAAATAAACTCAAGGTCAACCATATATGAAATTGAATGCCAAAAAGAACGGCTGAATCTTTAATTGCTTGGCGGTTATAGTATAGCACCGATCAAATATAAAAAACTTGACACCTCCGCCGCCAAGTTGTAGATTTTGGAAAGATGTATTATTTAAGAGGATTTAGATGAATAGTGTATTCGCAAATAAAACCATTCTTGTAACCGGAGGGACCGGTAGTTTCGGAAAAGAATTTATACATAAAATACTGGAATTTAACATCAAAAAAGTCATTGTTTACTCAAGAGATGAGTTTAAGCAATTTACAATGGCGAATATGTCTGAATTTACCCCTTATAAAGATAAAATTTCATATGTCATCGGTGATGTGCGTGATAAGGAAAGATTAACCCAAGCAATGTCCGGTGTCGATTATGTTGTACATGCGGCGGCACTTAAACAAGTTCCGAGTTGCGAATACCATCCGTTTGAAGCCATAAAAACCAATGTTTTAGGCGCTGAAAATGTTATTGAAGCGGCCATGAAAAGCGGCGTACAAAAGGTTATTGCTCTATCGACGGATAAAGCATGCGCACCTATCAACTTGTACGGCGCGACTAAACTGTGTTCCGATAAATTGTTCATTGCCGCCAATGCCAATTCGAATACAAAATTTTCGGTTGTCCGCTACGGTAATGTTTTAGCGTCACGAGGCTCTGTTATTCCTTTCTTTCAAAAACTTGTCAAAGAAGGTGCACAAAGCCTACCGATAACAGACTTCAAAATGACACGTTTTTGGATAACTTTAGAACAAGCCGTAGATATGGTTATGACGGCTTTTAATGAAATGCGCGGCGGAGAACTTTTTGTTCGAAAAATTCCGTCAGCGCACATGACCGACTTAGCCAAAGCCGTTGCACCGGATTTAGGTACACATGAAACAGGTATTCGTCCAGGCGAAAAAATTCATGAGATGATGATTCCGCCGGAAGATGCCGACAGAACATTAGAATTTGAGCAGTACTATGTTATTCAGCCAAACGCCGAATGGTGGAAAGAACGAGCCGCTAATTACGGCGGGAAACCTGTTTCAAGCGATTTTTCTTACCGTTCGGATAATAATTCGGATTGGTTAACGGTTAATGATCTGCAAAAGATGATTGGCAACTTGGATGAATGATAAAGTTTTCGGATATAGCCATCAAAGTATAGATGAGACAGATGTAAAAGCGGTTACGGATGTATTGAACTCCGCTTTTTTGACCTGCGGGCCGAAAATAAAAGAATTCGAACAAGCTATTTGCAATTATACCGGTGCCAAATACTGCGTTGCCGTTTCAAATGCCACCGCGGGCTTACATATTGCCGTTCTGGCGGCGGGCTTAAAATCTGGCGATGAAGGTATTACCTCCCCTATGACATTTTTGTCTTCGGCAAATTGTATTTGTTTTGCCGGAGCCAAGCCGGTGTTTGCCGATATAAATCCCGAAACAGCCAATATTGATCCGGCAGAAATTACAAAGCATATCTCTCCAAGAACCAAAGTCATCATTCCGGTACATTTTGCCGGACAGTCCTGTGATATGGAGAAAATATCGGCCATTGCTCAAAAAAATAACTTAATCGTTATCGAAGATGCTGCGCATGCACTCGGCTCTGACTATAAAGGCACTAAAGTCGGTTCTTGTAAGTATTCGGATATGACGGTGTTTTCGTTTCATCCGGTCAAAAATATTACAACTGCCGAAGGCGGCGCCGTTACCACTAATAACGAAGAATTATATCATAAACTTTTAGCATTGCGAACACACGGCGTGTACAAAGAAGGCGAAATGCAAAAAACTTGGGAATACGAAATGCGCGAACTCGGTTATAATTACCGAATGAACGAATTGCAGGCCGCTCTTGGCATTAGTCAGTTGCAAAAAATAGAAAAATTCAAACAACGTCGCAGAGAAATTGTTGATTATTATAATAAAAACTTGAGATTACCTCATTTAATTGAAATGCCTTTTTCAAACGCCTGTTTTCACCTTTATCCGATTTTAATCGATAATCGTGAGGATTTTTATTTTAAGGCTCGCGAAAAAGGACTGAACCTGCAAGTGCATTATATTCCGGTTCATACGCAACCGTACTATGCTCGTTTCGGATATAAATACGGAGATTATCCGCATGCCGAAGCATACTATGAAAAGTGTATATCCTTGCCGCTTTATCCGAATTTAACAAATGAAGATTTAGTTGAGATCATACATAGAATAAAGGAGATTTTATGATGGATCTTTGCTTGGGAACTGTCCAATTCGGGATGAGCTATGGACTTCGAGGTCAACAGCAACCTTCGCTTAGTGATGCGATCCAAATGATTGATTATGCGACTCAAAATGGGATACATAGTATAGACACTGCCCTTGCTTATGGGAATGCAGAAGAAATTGTAGGGGAATTTTTAAGGCGTAAAACAATTTCAAGAGATAAGCTGTTTATTATTTCAAAATTTAAACCCAATGAATTGGATGAACTTCAGCCTGAAAATTATACAAAAGTAATAAAAGAACATTACGAAAAACAGTTAAAAAGGTTAAATACGGACTATTTGGACAGTTATGTTTTTCATTCTTCACGTTATGCTTTCGATGAAGAAAAATTGCAAGCGATGTATGAATTAAAGAAAGAAGGCAAAGTAAGGCATTGCGGTGTATCTGTATATTATCCGAATGAAGCAAAAATCTGTATAGAAAGTCCTCTGGTTGATTTTATACAATTGCCATCCAGTATCTTTGATCAGAGAATGAATAATGAAGGTGTTTTTGAGTTGGCATTAAAAAACGGAACAACTCAAATTCATTCAAGAAGTGCTTTTATACAAGGTTTAATACTAATGAAGGAAAGTGAAATTCCTCCATTTTTAGAAAGAGCAAAACCGATAATCAGAAAAATTGATAAACTTTGTCAAAAATATAATATTTCCCGGATAAAGCTTGCCCTGCTTTATGTAAAACAATTTGACGCCATTTCACACCTTGTCTTTGGTGTTGATAATATTGAACAGATTAAAGAAAATATAAAGATTTTCCAAGAAAATCTTTCCAAAAACATACTTGCTGAAATATCAAAAGAATTTGAGAATATAAGTACAGATATAATAATGCCAAGTTTATGGGGAAAAGATAAAAAGGAGTAATATCTATGAGGAAAACATTATTAAATAATAAAAAATCATTAGAATTGCAAAAAAAAGCCTTGAAATTAATTCCCGGCATGACACAGCTTTTATCAAAACGTCCTGATAGATATTGCAGAGGTGTCTGGCCAACATACTTTAAGGAAGCTCATGGCATAGAAGTTGTTGATTTGGATGATAATCATTATTTGGATTTCAGCATAGGAGGAATTGGGGCGACTGTTCTCGGTTATGCAGATCCTGACGTTAACAAAGCTGTTATTGATGTAATTAATCAAGGTTCTGCCTCAACCCTTAATCCTCCGGAAGAGGTTTTCTTAGCAGAAAAACTGATAGAACTTCATCCTTGGGCCGATATGGCAAGATTTTCCCGTTCCGGCGGAGAAGCAATGGCGATAGCGGTAAGAATTGCACGCGTTGCAACCGGAAAAAATAAAGTAGTTTTCTGCGGATACCATGGTTGGATGGATTGGTATTTGGCAGCAAATCTTGGTAAAAAAGGCGCTTTAGATGACCAATGGATAGCAGGTTTGAATCCGAACGGTGTTCCAAAGGGATTAAAGGGAACGGCTATACCATTTTATTACAATGATATTGAAAACTTCAAAAAAGCAATAGCAGAAGCCGGAGATGATTTAGCTGCAATTGTTATGGAGCCGATTAGAAATTACGAACCGACACAAGAATTTATTGATGCAATACATTTTACGGCAAAAGAAAAGAGCGTTCCATTGATTATGGATGAAATTACTGCCGCATTCAGAATATGTAATGGCGGAGCTCACTTAAAGCTTGGTTTTAATCCGGATATGGCCGTTTTTTCAAAGGCACTCGGTAATGGTTTTTGCAGCTCGGCCGTCATTGGTAAAAAATGGGTTATGGAATATGCGCAAGATGCCTTTATAACTTCAACAAATTGGACCGAAAGAGTCGGCTCTGCCGCAGCCCTGGCTATGATTGATAAATTTATTAAAGTTAATGCGGCAAAGCATTTGTTGGATATATCTGATAAAATTTGGAAAATATGGCAAAACACTGCTGATAAGTATGGAATCAAAATTCATATAGGTGGCTTTAAACCTCTGATACATTTTTCTTTTGATGAAAATCATGCCGTAAATATTTCATACTTCACGCAAGAAATGCTAAAAAAAGGGTTTTTAGCCGGTTCCGGGTTTTATGCAATGTATGCTCATCAACATAAAGATGTTGAAAAATATGCGCAAGCTTTTGACGAAGTATTTTCACGGTTGGCAGCATTAATTAGGCTGGGGAAAGTTGATGAAAATTTGGAAGGTGAACCAGCAGCAGGCGGCTTTGAAAGGATTAACTGATGTCTTTAATAGCGATAATAACAGCACGAGGGGGCAGTAAACGTATTCCCAAAAAAAACATAAAAGAATTTATGGGAAAACCTATGATTGCTTATGCTATTCAAGCCGCAAAGGATGCCGGTTTTTTTGATGAAATTATGGTTTCTACCGATAATAATGAAATTGCTGAAATAGCAATAAAATACGGTGCTGTCGTTCCGTTTATGCGTTCTAAAGCAACTTCCGACGATTTTGCAACCACTTTCGACGTTATAGATGAAGTTATAGCTAATTATAAGCGGCTGGGAAAATTTTATGATGAATTTTGTTGTATATATCCCTGTGTCCCTTTTTTAAGAGCAGAAACATTAAAAAAAGCATATAATAAATTTAAAGGACATGACGCCTTACAACCTGTCTGTCAATACCCTGTCCCAATTGAATGGGCAATGGAAATATGCGATAATGGTACATTGGTTCCTGTGAGCAGAGATGCACAAAAGCTTCGTTCTCAAGATATTAAACCAAAATATTTTGATGCAGGAATGTTCTATTTTTGTAAAACATTAAGTATATATCAGCATAATTCTCTAACCCCAAATGACATGGTTGCCTATGTAATGGATGAGCAAGAGTGTCAAGATATCGATACTCCTACCGATTGGAACGCTGCTGAAATAAAATATAAGGTCTTGCATAATGTATAAACATGGACTTAAATTATGGTCTACAAACACTGATTTTTATTATAAAGAAGCTATAAATCTTTATAATAAGGGGCTTTACGATTATATAGAACTTTATGTTGTACCGGAAACCATTGATACTTTGCCGAAATGGAAACAATTAAAAATCCCGTTTATTATCCATAATGCCCATTTTATGCAAGGTTTTAATTTGGCCGACGCCGAAATGAAGTCTCGTAATTTTGAAATTTATAATCAAACAAAACGATTTGCAGATGAATTGAATGCACAATACATAATTTTTCATGGCGGTACAGATGGCAGTATAGAAGAAACAGTAAAACAGTTGACCGCATTTAACGAACCGAGAGCATTAATTGAAAATAAACCGTTTATAGCTTTACCTAATCAGTTTGGCGGAAAATTTTGTCGCGGAGCCACTCTCGAGGAAATAAAATATGTATTGGAAAGTGTTAAATGTGGTTTTTGCTTGGATTTCGGCCACGCTATATGTGCGGCTAATTCATTATGTAAACAGTTGTTACAAAAAAGTATATCTGAAGAAAATAATCACGATTTTGTTTATGATTATTGTCGAAAGTTTATGCAATTTGAGCCCCAAATATATCATGTTACGGATACAAATGATATAACATCTCCTTATGACGCACATTTACATTTAGGACATGGGCAGTTGGATTTCGAAAAGATATTTCAGATGATTCCGGATAAAAGTTATATAACTTTCGAAACTGTTAAAAATTCAAAAGAAAATTTAGATGATTTTATTGAGGATATGAAATGGCTCAGAGATTTTTAATAAGATATGCAAATCTTGATGATATGAAAAATATCTTTGAATTATCAAATGATGATGAGGTAAGAAAAAATTCTTTTTCTACGGAAAAAATCAAATGGGATGAGCATGTCAAATGGTATAATAATCGTTTACAAAAAAGAATTTGTCCGTTTTATATAATTGAGGATATTGATGGTCGTTTTATTGGACAAGTAAGGATTGATATTGGCGATGAAACTATAATATCCATAAGCATCACAAAAGATTTCCGAGGCAAAAAATTAGCTTCGCAAATCATTCGCCGGTGCTCCCAAAAATCAGGTTTTAAAGAAATTTATGCCTATGTTAAAAATGACAATATTTGTTCTCAAAGAGCTTTTATTAAATCAGGATATTCGCTTATTTCTGAAAATAATCAATATCGGAAATATAAATATGAAAATCATCAAGTATACATTGTTGCCGAAATGTCGGCTAATCATTGCGGTGATAAAGAGTTGGCAAAGCAAATTATTGCAAAAGCTAAGGAGATTGGTGCAGATGCGGTTAAGATTCAGACCTATACCGCAGATACAATTACAATAGACTGTCAAAATGAGGAATTTCAAATCAAAAACAAAGACAGTTTGTGGAATGGGGAAAATTTATATTCGTTATATCAAAAGGCCTATACGCCATGGGAATGGCAAGCAGAACTGAAACAATATGCCGATGAAATCGGTATTGATTTCTTTTCAACGCCTTTTGATTATTCGGCGGTTGATTTTTTGGAAAGTATCAATGTTCCGATGTATAAAATAGCCTCATTTGAAGCTATGGATTATCCGTTGATAAAATATGCCGCATCTAAAGGAAAGCCGATGATTATTTCGGTCGGAGTTTCTTCTTTCGAGGAAATTCAAGAAGCTGTCAAAACATGTCAATCCGTCGGTAATAACAATATCACTTTGTTAAAGTGTACTTCCTCTTATCCGGCTAAATCCGAAGATATGAATTTGATCACAATCAAAGATTTGTATGAGAAATTTTCAGCACAAGGTGTTAAAATCGGTTTATCGGATCATTCAATGAGCATAATTCCACCGATAGCAGCCGTAGCGTTAGGCGCAAAGGTTATTGAAAAGCACTTTACTCTGGATAGAAAACTCGGTGGCGCAGACAGCGGTTTCTCTCTTAATCCCGATGAATTTGCAGCTATGGTTAAAGCCGTAAGGGAAACAGAGGAATCTTTGGGAAAAATTGATTATACGATAAATCTTGAAAACAGAAAATACGCACGTTCGTTATATGTCGTAAAAGATATTCAAAAGGGAGAATGCTTTACCCAAGAGAATGTTCGGTCTATCAGACCTTCTAACGGGTTGCATCCCCGATATTATGATGAGATTTTAGGGAAAAAAGCCAATAAAGATTTGCCTTTCGGACATCCGTTAACCAAAGAAGATATTTGCTGATGAGAAAGAAGGACTGATAAATATGCAAGTACTCGGTAATTTAAGAAGAACTCTCCGATACATAATTTATAACGGTATTGCGACTTCTTCAATGACAACCATGACCAGCAGTGCTATTGTTGTTGCTTATGCTCTGTTATTGGGTGCCGATCCCATGCATATCGGTCTTATCGGCAATGTCGATTATATATGTTTTTTTTCATATTTTATAGCTTCTTTTTTAATCAACAAAGGGTTCTCCGCCCGTAGCATCTCTGTTAATTTTTCATTTGTGGCGCGTTTTTTCTACCTTATTATCGCATTGTTAGCTTTGTTCAACGGTGGTTCTTGGGTTGTATTATGCCTGCTCTTGTGTCTGTTTATGAGCAATTTTATCGGTAGTATTGCCGGCGGTGTATTTTATCCGTGGATGAAATCTTTGTTGCCTGAAAGTATTTTTGCTCCTTTTTTTGCCGAACGCTTACGTTGGACAATGATTGCCAGCGTTATTGTTTACCTGTTCACGGCCGGATTTTTTTATGTTTTTGATCATTATATTGTCGAATATAAAATATACGCCTATTCTATAATTTTTCTTCTGGCATTTATCGCCGGTCTTTATAGTGTATATACTTTTACCAAAATACCCAACATCCAATTACCGTGTACTGAAAATAGTTCCTTCTGGCACAAAATAAGTATAATATCAAGGAAAAAATCGGTTATTTTAATGAGTTGCTTCTTGGGACTGATTAATTTTTCCGTTTGTTTTATCACCCCTTTTATTACCGTTTATATTTTGTCCGTTTTAAAATTCTCTATGCCGACAGTCATCATATTGACAATATTATCAAATATTGCATACATTGTCTCAACAAAGTGGATCGGACGCAAAGTCAAACAATTCGGATACTACCCTACAATAATAGTCGGTATCGGCGGATGTATACTCTCTTTAATCTGCTTAACTTATTGCCTATATTTTGAACAAACCTTCGCTGTTATAGTTTTGTTGGTGGCGGCACATATATTGCAAGGTTTGTCCAAATTTATCCTGGATTTGGGAGCAAATAACGTTCAACTTATCTTTGTGCCGGAAAAAGATTCTTCCGTGTATATAGCTGTTATAAACTTTATCAGGGCTCTGTTTGCAACAATTGCCGGCGTTTCTTCCGGATATATACTGGCCTCTTTACAATCGGTATATAATGATGTAAATACCGCTTGGCAGATATTTTGGATTATCGGAATGATTTGCTTTATCAGTGTGCTCATTTCAGCAGTACCTATCAGGAGATATATAAAATGATTAAAAAAATCGTTATATTCGTTTGCTGTATCATCATCATATTACTATATTCCATCGGTGATTTTTCATCGGTGAAAAAACTCTCAACAGAAGACCTTAAGCAATACTTTGTAAAAAGCAAAATCCTGCCGGAATATCCTAAAGGAACTATTCATATATATACCGACGATGCAACTTTTCCAACTGAACTGCAACTGTTTGATATGATACAAAGACCCGCCGATACGCCTAAAATAATCAGTTGGAATTGGAATAGATTTCCTAATTTGAATTTGGATCCTTATAATGCTACCAAATTAGATTTTTCATTCTTTCGCAGATTAACTAATTATGATAAACGAAAAATCGATAATTTTATAGAAGAACTTAAAAATCTAGAAAATAATGATTTTGTTATTCATGCAAATTTACTGGGAATTGCATCTGTAATACCTTTATTAAAAGAACTTCCCAAAGAAAAAATTAAACACATCTATCTGTACGAGGACGGACTGGCTAATCATTTATCATCAATTGTTAATATACCGGCGATTACCCCTAACGATTTCAATGATAAGAAATTTGAGCAGATGATTCAAACCGGTGATAAGTTTTCATCTAAATACGCCTATCTCTTGCATAAATACTATCCTGTCACTTATCGTATGACTTTTTGGGATGAATTCAAAAAACGACCTATGCTCGGCAATTTTTTAGAATTAATGAAAGGTGCCGATGTTGAAAATATCAATCTTCAAGAAATAGCCGATACTCTAACCCATGGGCAGAAAAAAGCATTATTTGATATCTTTAATTTTGATGTCGATTTTTATAAGAAGATGATTGCCAATAAAAAAGTTCATTTTTTCGTTGTAGGACACTATCTGACATACAACAACGAAGATTTGCAGGAGTGGTTTGCTCAACATAATTCACCTGATGATATTTTATTTATTAAGGGCAGTAACAATATGTTGGCTAATAGACTGATTCCGGCATTTACTTTTCCGAATCAGTTGCCTTTTGAAATGTTGATTATCGGCGGTTTGATGCCAACATCTGTTTCCGGCGTTTCTTCATCTTTATTCTATGCACTGCCAAAGGAAAATATCGGTAAAATAATCTATGAAAAAGATAATCCCAATGCAGAAACAATCCGCAAGCTAAAAGATTTAACTGATACGCAGATAAAATTTTCAGACATAGAGTACTTTGAAAAAGTTGAAGAAGGCAAAGAACAGTAATAGTAATTTTAACCCTTATATTAAACGCTGTTTCCATCTCTAATTTCAAGCAATTGTTTTATGCCTTCCATAGAAAAAAAGATGTGCTTAACTCCGATATTTTGCAACCGCTTCGGCCATTCGGAATTATCATATCGCTTTCGGCCCAGAAAGGATATCGGTAAGCATCCGGCTTTCATAGCTCCTTTCATTGCCGTATAAGAATTGTCTATAACCGCAGTATTTTCCGGTTTTTCGTTCATTTTATCCATAGCGAGCAAAAATATATCCGGCGAACCTTTACCTGATCTTGCCATATCTATGGTAAAAATATTTTGCACATTAAAGATATCGCTCAAACCGCAAAGTTTGATTTTTTCCAGCGTTTGTTCCAACGAACCGTTGGTAGCAACACAATGTCTTATATTCGGCAATGCTAAAATATCGCGCACACCGTCTGTCAGCGGATATCCTTTTGCCGCCCAATCATCATCGGTTGGCGCCAACACCCCGTCAAAATCCCATATTATCATCCGAATTACCGAATATTTTTTGTTCATCGTAAATTTCCTGAAATTATGGCGCTCTTGACCGAATCTGTTGATTATATTGCTCTTGCAATTCGGCTAATAAAGATTGGTTGCGTAATTGATAATTATTTTCGGCATAAAACAACGCGTTCAATCCTTTTTTATTTTGAATTGTTACATCGGTTGCTTTCAGTAATATTGCAAATTCATCTGCACGCTCATCAATAAGTTTATCATTCAGCAGGCACATCAAAGGAGTATTGCCTTTGTTATCTTGCAAATCGGCATTTGCTCCGTTTTTGAGCAGCAGAGCTATGCCGATAGCAAATTTTTGCTGTTTAATCATAATATGTAACGGCGTTTTGCCATATCTATCCTGTTGATTGACATCCGCCCCGTCATCAATCATCATTTGCAAAATTTCGGCATTTTGGCATTTAGCGCAAGCAAAATTGAATAAAGAAGTAAAGGAGTAGCTCCTTAAATATGATTTTATTGTTTCGGCATCATTATCTTTTATTGCTTGGAGAATTACCGATTGCAGCCGCGTCGGGGCAATAATTCTAAATTCGGGTGTATGTTTAATCAAATCGGTGAGTATTTTTTTCAAATTTTTCATAACAAACCCTCAAAATTCCCCATTTCATAACCTGCATAAAGTATGGTTACTCATCCTCTTTGCTAACACCGCATAGTCTTTCCATTAGCTCAATACCGTGGTCAACATCGTGCATAAGCTCGCCTTGACTAAAGGTACACCCTAAGCATCCTACCATAGAATCGCAACGCTTGCACTTTTTTTCTACGATACTCTTAATTTCGCGTAAATTTTGCAAAATTTGCTCATTTTCGGTTTGTCTTTCTTTTTCGGTTACTTTTGTCATTTTATTTTCCTTTCGTTTTGTTTTGTTAAAGTTCTGCGGGCTTGACCTGTTTGCCTTCAAGCCCGTGTTTGTCCTTATTAATGCTTATTTCTTCTCTTAATAGCATCCAATGTTTCTTGATCGCATCTAAAACCTCCTCCAAAATGAGGGTAACCTTTTAAGGATATCAGCGGATTATATGCACAAATAAAATCACCACCGACTTCTTGCAGAGCATATTCAAAGGTAGTCAATTGATTACAGCTACAATCAAAATCTCCGCTAACCTCTTGCGGACATCCTTTAAGAGAGGTCAAGTTATTATTGCTGCAATCAAAATTTCCACTTACTTTTTGCGGTGCGCCTTTGAGCGAAGTCAACTGATTATCATGACACGTAAAAATCCCGTTCACTTCTTTCGGAGCGCCTTCTAACGAAGTCAGTTGATTTTTATTACAACCGTAATCTCCTCCAACTATTTGCGGTCCACCTTTAAGTGAGGTTAATTTATTTTGTGTGCAAATAAATATGCCGCCGATTTCTTGCGGGCACCCATCTAACGAAGTTAAAAGATTTGCAGGGCATGCAAAAGTCCCGCCTATTTTTTTCGGAGCACCTTTTAAGGAAGTGAGTTTATTAAAAGATAAGTCAACATTTCCATCAATTTTTTGTGCACAACCGTCTAATGAAGCAAGAGGGCTATTCTTGCAAACAAAATCTCCCCCGATTTCTCTCGGGCAACCTTTGAGTGAAATAAAATTATTTTCGCTGCAACCGAAATTTCCTTTGATTTCACGAGGGCAACCTTCTAAAGAGGTGAGCTGATTCTGACCACAATAAAAATCTCCTCCGACCTCTTGCGGACAACCTTTAAGTGAAGTCAGTTGATTTTCACTGCAACCAAAATCACCGCCGACTTTTTGCGGACAGCCTTTAAGTGAAGTCAGCTGATTGGTGTCGCATCCGAAATCCCCACCGATTTCACGCGGACATCCTTCCAATGAGGTAAGTTGATTTTCCCAACATTGAAAACCTCCACCGACTTCTTGTGGGCATCCTTTGAGTGAAGTCAGTTGATTTTTATGACAAGAAAAACTCTTACCTACTTTCTGTGGGCATCCTTTGAGTGAAGTCAGTTGATTTTCATAACAATAAAAGTATCCGCCGACTTCTTGCGGACAACCTTCAAGGGTGGTCAGCTGATTCTCACTGCAGTCAAAACTGCCATTAACAATTACCTTAGATAAATCCGGCAACTCGGTCAGTTCTTTGCCGCTTATATCCAAATCGCCTTCTACAACGAATCCTTCCGGCAAATCATACAGGTTGTACATTTCGCCGTCTTGTTCGTAAGGCAAGAATTTTAAGGAATCATCATCCTCGTTATCTTCTTCCTCATTATCCAAATCAAAATCGCCAGGTCCGAAAATCGGTTCAATATTCATGGATTCTTCCGGATTTTCCGCGCTGTCGTCGTCATCATCATCGTCCATATCAACATCACCGTATTCTCTGGCAATTTTAAGCGCAATATCGGCAATCTTTTTAATACTCTCACTATCAATGTATTCTTCAACAACCGTCCATCTGGAATTACTGCCCGAATTCATGAAATTATAAGCATATTCGCTGGTATTATCCCATTGAGGATGTGCATCTTCATCTTCATGATATTCGTCATAATCAAAATTTCTATCATATTTCCAGCCGAATGCTTCTACCGGATCCAAGTCATTATCTTCACATTGAGTTCTGAACCATAACCCGAGATCGGTCATTTCGGTGGCTAAAAATCCGTCCCATCCGTCATAATTTTCAATGGCATATTTTAAATACGGATATTTTTTTAATTCAGCAGTTTGTTCCGGTGTAAGATCACCATCATCATCAGCCCAATCTTCATCGTCCTCTAGGTCAAAATCGCTGACGAAGATTCCGCCTACTTTTTGCGGTTGACCAACTAGAGAAGTAAGTTGATTTTGTGTACAATCAAAATTACCGCCAACTTCTTGCGGACCACCCTCTAACGAAGTCAGCTGATTCTCAAAACAATCAAAATAGCTTCCAACCTTTTGCGGAGCTCCTTTGAGTGAAGTCAATTTATTTCTGGCACACACAAAATAACCACCAACTTCTTGCGGGCAGCCCTCTAACGAAATCAGTTGATTCTCCCAACAATCAAAATTACCGCCAACTTCTTTCGGACAATCCACTAAAGAAGTGAGCCGATTTTTACTGCAATCAAAATCTCCGCCGACCTTTTGCGGGCACCCTTTTAACGAAGTTAGCTCGTTGTTGCTGCAAGAAAAATTGCCTCTGACAACAACCTTAGATAAATCCGGCAGTTCGCTTAATTCCTTATTGCTTAAAACCAAATTGCCTTCCACAACGAATCCATCCGGTAAATCATAAAGATTATATTCTTTACCGTTCTGCTCAAATGCCAAATATTTTGAAGGATTATCAAAATTTGTTGCTTTGTGCTCCTTGATACCGCTATAGAGCTCTCCTCCTATTTTTTGCGGCTGAAACTCTAAAGATGTAAGCGGATTGTTATTACAATCAAAATAGCCGCTTACAATTTGAGGCGCTCCTTTAAGTGTGGCTAATGCATTATTCCTGCAATTAAAGCTTCCCTCAACTCTTTGAGGTGCACCTTCTAACGAAGTAAGCTGATTTGCCCAACATTGAAAATTTCCTTCAATGTGCTGCGGACAACCCTTTAGTGAGGTCAATTGATTCATTGAACAATTAAAATCACCACCAACCTCAATTGGCCCATCTTTTAATGATGTTAACCGATTTCCACAACATTGAAAATTTCCACCAATATGTTGCGGACAACCTTTTAATGAAGTAATCTTATTTAAGCTGCAATTAAAGTTACCCTTGACCACGATCTTGGACATATCGGGCAGCTCTGTTAAATTACATTTTTCTAATATTAGATCACCTTCAATTATGAAATCATCTGGCAGACTATATAAATTATATTCCGTATTATTTTGCATAAATGACATATATGGAGTATCAGAAACTGAACTTTCATTGTAATTTTGCTCTGAGTTTTCGTTGTATTTCTGCTCTGAACTCTCGTTGTAATTTTGCTCTGAGTTTTCGTTGTATTTCTGCTCTGAACTCTCGTTGTAATTTTGCTCTGAATTTTCGTTGTATTTCTGCTCTGAATTTACCGAAATTTCTTCATTATGAATGTTATATACAAATTTTTTACCAATCTTTTTTGGTCTGCCTCGGAGGGAAGTCAATTTATTATTATCGCACCAAAAGTTTCCGGAAATTTCCTGAGGGCTCCCTGCTAAAGATGTGAGGCGATTCTCACCGCATTCAAAATCTCCATATATTATTTTGGGTGCTTCTTCCAATGTTGTTAATTGATTATATCCACACCAAAAATCTCCGGTAACTGTTCGTGGAGCATTTTTTAATGTAGTAAGGCTATTTTTATAACAATAGAAGTTACCTTTAACTTCTTGCGGTCCACCCGCTAAAGAAATTAGATGATTATTGCTACAGTCAAAATTTCCGTTAACAGATTGCGGACAATCTTCTAAAGAAGTAAGTTCATTGTAATTACAATAAATACTGCCACCAATTTTTTGTGGTATTCCCCATAGCGAAGTAAGCTGATTATGATTACAATTAAAGTCTCCTCCAACTTCCAGTGGACAGCGATATAGAGAGATTAATATATTCTCTTTGCAGATAAAACTTCCGCCGATTTTTTGTGGACAGCCTCGCAAAGAAGCTAAATTATTTTGGCTACAGTCAAAAACACCTTTTATTTCTTTAGGCATACCTTCTAAAGAAATTAATTCATTTGCCCAACAGATAAAATCTCCACCGATTTTTTGTGAACATCCTTGTAAGGAGGATAATTTATTTAAACTACAATCAAAATTCCCGCCAACTTCTTGCGGACCGCCCTCTAAAGAGGTTAAATGGTTTCCTTGACAAATAAAATCGCCTTCAATTTTTTGCGGACATCCTTTTAGCGAAGTGAGAAGATTAAAACTACAAGAAAAACTTCCTTTCACAGTAATTTTGGATAAATCCGGCAATTCAATTAAATCTTGTTCAAATAAAATTAGATCACCTTCTATTACGAATCCATCCGGTAAGTCATAAAGATTGTATTCTTGACCATT